>NZ_JAKUFX010000027.1:0-53648 GCF_022663635.1 Bacillus cereus group sp. BfR-BA-01356
ACTTTATGAAGACGTTTAGCCACTTCCTATCGAATCCAGTGGATTTATTTTCAAAATCCTCTAGCAATATTTTTTGAAAATGTCCCCTTGACTTTTCATAGTTGGTCTTTCAGATATAAAAAAGAAGCCGTTTATCGTCATGCTTAGGACGTTTTAGTTCTATATTTCTCTTCTACTAAACGATATTTGGCTTCAACTCGCTCTTTTTCATTTTCTATTTCATCTTCAAAGATTCCCATAATTTTCACATACAACCCTTGCTGCTCAAGATACCATTGAATTTCAGAATCTTTTATCTCCCCATTAGACCTCTTCCATTCAGCTTTAAAATAAATCCTTAAAAAGTCCCCTAACACCAGAACTTTATCATCAAGCTCTGTAAGACTATACAAATCATTATTTATATCTTTATCTTTTATCGACCTAAGGAGACTACTGATTAAATAAACAATAAGGTCGTTATTCTTATTCCCGTCCACGTTAGGACCAAAATAAAGAATTAATAACGTTCCATTTTTCTCGATTTCATTTTTTAATCCGATAAACTCTTTTTCTCTTTCCTCACTATATAATATACCATCACCATGAGCTTCAATATAATCGAACAAATTATAGCATGCAGACATAAAATCTACACTTTTCTTTCTAACCTCTTGAATCCATTCAATTCTCGATTTAGCGACTATATTCGCCTTAAAATTAGACTTATTTGTTTTATAACCGTTGAATATGTTTATTAGTGCTGCTATAAAAGCCACAATTGCGGCTATACTTGCCCATTGAAAATTTCCAGTAGACTGATCAAAAAAAATATCAAACCAATTTCCAGTAGACTTAGCATAAAGAATATTAAGCAAATACATTTATATCATCTCCTTTACTACATCATAGCAAAGAATATACAATAGAGCATACCAATTTATCTCTATCTATAAATATCATCTAAATATTCATCGTAATCTTCATCTGGAATAGCATCTTCCATCATATTCAATGTTTCTTTATGACCAATTAACATGGCCACAAACCCATCGATGTGCTCCGGTGATTTACGTTTTGATGGTGTTTTTAAATTATTTATGTTTGTTATTATTTTCGCATTGCTTGCACAAAAAATAAGTAAAGGATTATCCGTTTTAATTCGGTCCTGGAGCAATAAAATTTCAAAGTCATCAAACGGTTCATTCATATGAGTTGGATATTGCGGAACTTCGACACATTGAATACCAAGCATTTCCCACTTTTCAACAAGTTTTTCAGCGAGGGCTGGATCATAGTTTATTTGACGTAAATCAAAGTTCTCAAATACCCATTCCACATATTGATTTACCATTTCTTCATCAACTGTTTTCCCAGGGCAAATTGTAACGAATCCTTTTTCAGCTAATGATCGGTATGGAACATTCCTTTGCTGCTCTTTGTCTTCAATACCAAACTCCGGAATAAAATACATTTGCTTAACGTTTAAAATCGCATGACCATCATCATCGTATGTAGGGATGTTTATCGATACACAAGTTAAATCGGTACGCCTTGATAAGTCCACACCAATAACACAAGTTAACCCTTCCACATCTTTTAAATAATCCACGAGCATTTTATCCAATTGGTCCTTATCAAAATAAGTCTCTGCATAGTTAACGAAAACATCCAAATGCTTTGATAAGAACTCCGCCTTATTAAAGCTATTATTTTGAGCTTCTTTAAATGCATTTTCAAGAAACTCCATGTTAACTGATACATCCATATTCGGATTAACCATCCGCCAAACATCACGGTCTGTCCAATCGAACTTTTTGTTCGGCTTATAGATCATCATGAACCAAGAATCATCTTTATCATCTTTTAAAACTTCTTTTGCATAGGTATAAATTTGTGTTCCGAGCGAACCGGTATTTTTCCCTGCTGTGGAAGTGATGATATTGAGTGGTTCTTCTTGAGCTATTTGGGCTGAACGTAAGTTATCGTATTGTTCACGGTCCATTTGAGCATGAACTTCATCAAAATAATTGATATACGGGTTTTTACCTTCGTTACCAGCATTATCTTTTGTAAGAACCTTGATTACATTTGCATATTTAATATCTTCTTCCACAAATGTGTATTTTATTGACTTTATAGTATCCTCTTTACCTTTATAGATACGCGTATCCGGACGTAAATCAGGACTATTTTCAATCGTTAAAGCAATTGGCCCAGCTGCATTTTGACATTGTTCAAAAGTATTAGCGGAAATATAACAATCAGCGCCTTTTACACCTTCTCCGTACATCGCATAAATGACTGGTGAACCGCCCATAATTGTTTTCCCGTTTTTCTTTGGAACCTGCAAATAAGCCGTACGAATCACTCGCACCGCTTTACCATCTTCATTATATTTTTGCCATCCATAGATGTTAGCAAAGTAAAACTTTTGCCAGGATTCTAAAATTAATGGCTGCCCTGCCCATTTTCCTTTTGCATGTTTTAAGAATGTTTCTGTGAAATAAATCATTGCATTTGCTTTTTCAACATCGAACCAAATATCTTTTCGTTTCTTCCATTTCTTATATCGTTTGATTGCTAACTTAATAGAATCAGGATATAAGTGTGGGGCTGCATCTACTTCCGAAACGAATATATCAGCATAATTTGTTTCAGAATCAATCATCGGTTCATCCTTTGCCTAAACTGCAATAACTTGTTGGTATCAGTAGGCTCAATGGACTCTTTCTCTGCTTTTCCTTTTTCGAGAAGAACCCCACTTTTTTTAATTAAATCTTTGTTCTTTCCGTCCAGTCCTAATTGCCCCAAATACTTCGCTTTTTGTTTGGACCAAACTTCTACTTGTTGAGCTAACGGATGCTTTGATTCCTTCACATCACCATTTACATTCTTTGTTTTTTGGACTGTTGGAAAGTTGGAATTCTTCCACAACCCATATTTGACGCTGTATATCTCAACTGCATCAAGATAAACTTCAATCAATGGATCAAGCGCTGGCGAATAAGTTCCGGCTTCAACCAAAACATTCATAATACGCTGCGCTTCTAATTCTTTTTTCTTTTCAGCTTCAATTACGACCTTCGATTTTCTGGCCATTCCTTAAATCACCACCTAAAAAAACGAATTTTTTTCAAAAAATCAATTTGAGGTGCGCGTTTGCACCCCCACTCCCTATCCCCCCAGATGGATAAAGTCAACTTTTTTGATAGGGGGGCTTATAATTTCCAATCAAACTTTTTCTTCTTTTCATATTTTGCATTTGTTTCTTTTTCTACAATTGGATGACATTTAGAACATAGTGTCATGATATTAGTTGCTTCTAATCTCAATGAAGGATTGATTTTAATTGGAACAATATGATGATGGTGTGCTCGCTTACCAAAGACAAACTTCCCACATCGTTGACACAAACCTTTGTCTCGTTCATAACAGAATGACTTTAAATCTTCCCATGCTTTTGTACGATAGAATGATCTGTTCTTCGAATAAACGACTGTCTTCTTTTGTTTGCGCTTATGATTTAAACAGTACCGTCCTTTATCGATTAATGTCTTGCAGCCTTGTTCAGCACAGTACTTCATGATAGCAATTCAATGATGTCTTCTTTCTTTTTAACATCAGCTGGAATCTCAACATTAATCGATGCAGCATACTCATGTAATTGTTTCACTGTCATACCATTTAAATTGATTGCTGTTTTATCAGGTTCACTTGATAAGTCCATACCAAGGATCATACTCTCTGGATTAACAGTCACTTCGAATCCTGGTTCTTCACCAGTTGGTACAAATAGAGTCTTTTTCTTTTCATTATCCCAATACTCTGTACCTGATATTGTTTTTCTAATTTCAGTAATCATTTACTTAACACCACCTATGTAATTTTCATATAATAAAAAGCACTCCATAAGGAATGCTTCTAGCAACTACTTATAACTTATTAACCTAGTATTTCTACAAAGACTTCTTTTAAATACTCATTGAATACATCTTCTGTGAAAGTCACTCCACGTCCTGTGCAATACAATTCATTTTCTTGTAAGATGATTTCATCTAATTTAGAAGAGCCTGAGTTATCTTTCTTACTAACTTCAATTACATTTGTTTCTTTATTAAGATGTAATTCCAGCTTAACACCTTCAATTTCTACAAACTTCGTATCCGTAATCCAGTCAGTCTTAAAAGAGTTTTTCTCTGTCTCATTTAACTCTACATACATCTTGTGGAAAACTGAGTCAAACTCCTTAAACTTCCCTCGTAACATTCTTTCCTCAGCATCTTCACCCAAATATGCTTTGAATGTTTTAATAGTTTGATCTAAATTACTCACCTATGCAACAATCCTTTCTACAATTATTTTTGGAATTATTATCCTATATAATTATAGCATGCATAGAACGTACATTCCTACAATAAACTATAATAAAAGAGCAACCGTGCACCAGTTGCCCTTTCGTCAATTTCTTATGTTATTACTATAATCGATATTTTCAAGAGTTAACATTCATAAAGCTGGGTGTCAGTAAAGTGCAAGTTTTTCAGCAAACTTTATCCTCCTTACAATCTCAGCATGTTTCTTATAGATATAACTAGAACTATAATTCATATCCTCAGCTATTTCTTCTAATGTCATTCCGTCCACATACTTCATTTTTACAACCTTGTTTTCTAATCCTTTAAATTCACTAATCAACTTCAATAAATTATGCATTTCGTTCATCTTATATGCTAAGTTAAGCTCGATTACTTCAAGACGTTTTTCAACCTTAGCACCCTCTGATTCAGCAGTTAAACGTACATCTTGTAAATCACCACTGATCCAGCGTTTCAATTCAGCTTTTGTTCTATCCAAGTTATACTCTAATAATGAAATATCTTCTTCTAATTTCTGATAGTCTTTCAGCCAGTCAAACAAATGATGATTCACCTACTTTCTTTGGACCTTCCACAATCTAATTCACAATACCAGCTTTTACGAAGATGTTTCTCCATGCTTTATTAGTTTGGTATTTATCAACGACTTTTGCACGTTTAGCAAGACGTTTCTTTAATTTCTTTTTCTTATGATTATTCATTGCTATCACCATGCACTTTCAAATAGTTTTGAGCAAATCGTAATTGCTGACCAATATATTCATCGTTTTCTTCTCCACCACTTACGATCCAATCTCTTATGCGATTATTGATATCTTGTAGAATTGGTAAAGGTAATTTAGATGCTATTTCATTAATTTGTTGTAAATAAGTCATTCAATCACCTCACGCTTGAAGAACTTGTATTTTGCAATTGTTTTAAAGAACCAACTAGATCCATCCGCTTTTGAAAGTTCTTTATTTCCATTTTGGTAATAGATATTACTGATTTCACCCTTCAGGATTAACTCGAACACATCAGCTAGTGAAATTTCTTTATATCTTTCCATTTAAACTACCTACCTTTCTACTTAAAAACTCTAAATCTCGTAAAACACGTTTATTTTCGATTCTAAGATGTTTTAACTCTTGTACACCTATTTGTATTAAGAAAGAAATAAAACTTCAAATTACTACGATTCTGACAGTCATTTTTATGTCGAAACATGTCGACAAGATATGAAACAATGATTTTTAATTAATATTCACATTCTGGCAAATGAATTAGATATTCTTCTTCATCTTCAAAACACTCTAAGCATTTTTCACAGTGATACATAAGTCTCTCATCCTTTCAGATCCTGAGCCGAAGCCCAGGACAAATATTTATTTAGACACCGTCTCTTCATCAACAATTTTCAACTGACTAGGAGCAACTTCCGTTGTTCCATCGGGTTTAACACTGTACTCTACCCCTTCATGTGGCTCTTCAAAACTCATTTGTCCTTCTGGAACATCATCATTTTGTGGACGACTCTCCATTACTTCTTTAGGAGTTTGATAAGCGAAAGTTAAATCAATCAAGAAATACTGACCGTATTTGTTATATTTCTCTGCGATTTTGTGCATTTGAAGGTTGTCATTTTCTTTAGCAGCTGAAATAATTTCCTCCGCCTCTTCACGTGTATCTGCATAATGTTGTTCCTTTTGATTAAGTTGTACTTTTGCCATTAATAAATCCCCCTAATTAATAAACGTTTTTTGTTTTTCACGAGAATAAATCATTATTTATATGACGCCTTTTTTTAGATACTCACGAGCCATATATAAGAAATGATGATATATGTAATTACCTGTTGTAGCTGGCTCAATAAAAACTGTCGAAAATCCATATCGCACTTCAAATGTTTTTAAACTACCAAGTAATGCTTCTGGTTTGTATTGGCTTATATACTCGCCTTTTAATATTTTGTGATAGCCTTGTAGATCTTCCACAAGAAGAACAAATGGATGTTTAGCAGCACGAATCAATTCATTTTCAAATCTTGTACGATCTTTAATCGATTGAACCAATTCATCTACACCATTCTTACGTTCTACCCCAGCACTTAAATAAATATCTCGTGTAATTCCCATTTCAGGATTCTTAGGAATTACAGCTGAATAATCGGCTGTATCAATCTTTCTAAGTCTGAATGGAACATTCTTTTTGCGGAAATAATCAAGTACATGTTGGTTTTTCTGTTCCCTTGTATCTACCATGATTTCTAATGTATCCAGGATTTCTTTCAACTCTTTTTCTGAGTATCGATAATGTATAGCACTCATATTTATCGCTCCAATAACTCTGGGTTTTCGTATATATTTCCGATGACTTCAGAAACTGATTTAAACTGTCCAAGAGACTTGTATGCTACAAAGTCTGGACAATCAATATCCCAAGAACCAAACAAATCATTCCAAACAACTGGACCAATTTTATAAATATCTTTTTTGTAATGGAACTTAACAATATCCCCTTCATAAATCTCCTTGCCTTTCTCGTCTTGCAAGCTTGTATATTGTTGCGGTTCTAAACACGCCCACCATTCATCATCTTCATGATTTAATATCCGCCAAATGTCATTATCTTTTGATATACACTCGCTATAAATCCAGCTCTCCCCATTCCATGCACGAAACTCAATCTCTCTCATCTTCATGCTCCTTTCTTAAAGTGCGACATTGCACGATTGAATATTTCTTGTGAAAGCTCGTCCGTTAATTTATTTTCATAGTTGGCCACAGATTCTTTTACATATAACCAACCATTAAGCGAAAAGTTTAATGTTAATTCCATGACCAACCTTGCAGCGGCTTCATCCTGATTAAACCAATCATTTATTTTCAGATTTATGTCTTGCTCAACACTGATAAAAAAATTAATAATTTTATCTATCGTTTGTTTTACCGCATGATCTTGGTCCGAATAATTACCTTGCAAATATTTAATAATCCGTAGCTTGTATTCTTTAATAACTGATTCAATTTCAGGAGCAATCTTTTCATGGTTCTCAATATATAGGTCCTCGCCATCAAGAACGAGCTTCGCTCCCATTGATTGAACATCAGCACATATTTGTTTTGGATGCATATTACACCTCTTTTTTCTAAAAGGGTTATCGAGGGTTACTAAGTTTTTTATTCAGTAACCCACTACAAAACCAGTCGTATCAAGGGTTCAAGTTCAATTTGGGTTATCGGGGTTACTAAAGTTACCCGGTTTTCTATTAAAGTCCTATATATATATTATTTTTTTATTTATTTATTTTCTTATAGGCTGTTATAGGAAACTCAGTAACCTTAGTAACCCATAGGCTATAAACCCTTGATATAACAACATTTATATGGGTTATTAAAAAATAAGTTCAGTAACCCTTTAGTAACCCAACATCAAATCTTTTTCCTATTTATAGGAGTTATGTTACTTTCTTCTTTTTTATCGTCTGTTGAAAATAAACTTGCACTAGCGTGATTATTTAATGTCATGCCAATAATGAAGGTTCTATTCTTCGCACCCTTTTCTTTTTTAAAACCACGTATTTCTAATTGGCGATAAAAGGCACGATTCTTTAAATCCAATTCATTATTTTGAAAACACCACTTTGTATAATTTTCATATAGTAGCTTCGCTTCAATTTTCACTGAAGGATTCACTGTACAATTTTCATCAATAAAAGGTGCCAATATATCCATGTCCTCACGATATTCTGCAGTCGCTGCCTTCACAGCTTCAGGAGCACGCAACCCTTCGGCCTGCCACTTCATGCAACCCTCAACAGCCCACCGCAAAACACCTGGCATTTCTTTTGCTAATTTATCAGGCAGATCATAATCAATCTTGTCTTTCGGGATTGTTACAGTAAACGGAATAAGCATAATCCTTCTCCAAATACCTTCATCCGAACCTTTTACAATCGGCTTATGGTTGGTAGTGAAGAACACTTTAAACTCTGGTGTAAATTCAAAGTATTCCTGGCGTAAGAAACGAGCTGACATTTTCTCACCACCGGTAATTTGTTTAACCAGGGCTTCAGATAATTGTTGCCCTTCTTCACTCTCGACAGCTGATACAAAACGTGCTCCATCTAATCTGGCCACATCGTTATTAATACCTGAATCATTTCTCTTTTTTAAGAAAGTATCACTGTTCGTTTGCCTACCATAATCACCAAGTAGGTCTTGAATGATATTAATGAAAGTAGACTTACCATTACGACCATTACCGAATAAGAAAAACATTACTTGCTCTTTCGTTACACCGGTTAATGAATAACCAATTGCTTTCTGCAGGTAGTTAATTAGTTCATAATCCGGTTCACCTGCAGGTGTTTTAAAAATACTTTCTAAGAAAGCTTTCCAGTTTGGGCACTCGGCATTCCTGTCATACTTGATTGGAGAAATCTTTGTTAATAACAAGTCACGATCATGCGGTAATAATTCACCGGTCTTTAAATCAATAACTCCGTTATCACAATTAAATAAGAAGTTATGAGCATCTAATTCTTTCTTTTTCACTGATACCATCGGTCGCACATCCAAGATGCTATTTATCCGGATGGACCGTCTTTCGCATTTCTTTGCCCAATCATGTAGCAACTTTGATTGATATTTATCTTCTGTAGCCTTTGCTTCTCCATATATAGCTCTCAGTGTTTTAGCCGTGATAGCTTCAATCTGTCTCTTACTATCCTCATGCCAATGCTTACCGTTCCATATGAGCCATTCCAACTCATTACAATACCGAACATTCTCGCCATGATAATATGCAATCCGTTCTGCATTTCCTAACTCAGTTAAATGAAACTTTGGTGCTTCATCAATAATTTCCTCAGTATCTTCAATTGAGTTATCGGATATATAAACTTCATACTTTTTCTCTTCCGGCGGTTCATAATCAGCTATTGTGGAAGGCGTTGAAAGAATTGCTGTATCAATTGTCATTTGTCCATATGTACGACCATCACTTGAATGTGGCTTATCCCACTTCTCACGAAGTAAGGAGGACTCTCTAAACATTGAATCCATCTTTGCAACATCTTTATCTGTCCAGAATGCTAAATGATTACATAAGGCCATATCAGTTGAAGAATGATCACCGTTAATCAACATGCCCTGGAATAAATCTTTAATGGATGCACCGTTTTTACTGTCAAACATTCGCTCCCATAATTCTGCATTCGATAGACTAGTAATATCTTCTCGTTCAAATGAAGTAGCACTTTGTTTCTTTTCAGGCTTTGTCTTTTCTTTCAAATACTTCTCAAATAAAACTTTTAATTCATCCGTTCTATCTTCCACAGGAACTTGATCTAAGCAATCACCGGTGAAAGTGAAATACCTTCCATGCCTATATACTTCCAATCCGAGATCAACATTTTTCCTCCCTGTACCTGGTCCTTTTAATGGCAGCTTCCCTTTTGCAATAATGTGGATACCATCACCACTTGGTGAGTATTCGGTGTAGCTATTTACAGTTTCAATAACATCCTCAGCTAAACTTGTAAGAGCACCTTCCTGAATACAATGGTCAATATCTATCCCAATGAATGGATCATCCTTTGAAAACATGAATCCAATTCCGTCATAATCTCCTTGTTCATAGAATTTTATGATTGTCGGAAACGTTGACCAGCTACGCTTATTATTTGATTGAGCCATTTCCCCATTGATTTGATAAGGAACTTTTGTTTTCTTACCGTTTCTTACTTCTGACCGCCATAAGATCCAATGAGGAGTGTTTTTAAGCTCTGCCGGTATTTGATTAAATTTATATCTCATTTGATTTTCTCCCTTTGGAAAAGGGAGCCATTAGTAGCTCCCTCCTATTTGAATCTTGTTAATTAACTTTTAGAACGGAACATCCTCATCCGAAACTGTAAATCCAGTACTTGGAGCTGATGCTTCCGATTCTTTAAATCCATTTACTTGCGGATATTTTTTACCGTTGTATTCACGTTCACCTACAATTACACGAAGATGTTTATTTAAAAGTGTATCTGCCCATTCTTTGTAAGAAGCAAACTTCATTCCTGTTGGGAATGCTGCTGCCTTAGATATTGCTTGTAATCTCCACATTGATTTTTCAGTTACAACAAAATTATCAAATAAGAGCTTCTGTCCTTGGAATGCCTGGTCTACATCACTACGAATTTCATAATCTACAACAATCATGTTATTTCCTGATTCAGCTTGCTTTAAATCATAATTAACAACTGTTACCTCGTATTCTCCTGGTTTAATTTGTTCAAATCCTTTAGCTTGTTCATGATCTACTGTAAACATTATTTATTCCTCCAATTTTTTTAATATGGTATTACAGCAAGGATGTTGTGCGGATGGAGCGATTCTCCATGACCTACAACTAAAATCCCTCTGTATTTTTCATAATGATAAACATCAACTTTTTGCATAAATTGACCTGCTAACTTTTTTTGAATTTCAATAAGTTGCTCTGGTGTCATGCTTTTTCTCCAGATTTACTAAATGGTTGCAATCTCTCTAAAGCAACGCTTAAGAATTTCATATTGAAATCTTCAAGTTTTTGATTAGTTTTAAATTCAATTTCAGATAGCATCTTAGTTGCATCTTCACTCGTACTAGCAATCTCTTTAATTTGTGCAATAAGATTATTTCTTTCTTTTTCTTCCTCGCTTTTCACATCCACACCCAACTCAAGCCATTTGTACAATTTGCGGCCTACTTCAGCAGTAATCTTCTGTGGATGTCCTTCGAACATTTGCGTATTATCCTTTGAAGTATCCGCTATATGGTCAATATCGATTACAAAATTAAGCATGAATTCATATTCCATTTCATCCTTTTGTACCGGCTTAGTACCAACTTTACGTGGAGCCATTTTCCCTTTTGCATCTGGTTCTACTACATACTCAGTTTTAGTTCGTAAAGTTGCTAAAATATGAACATTATTCTGAGTTAACGTTTTTATTAATTTAGTAGTTTCAGATGAAAGCTTGCCCCAGTTTTGAAATGAGTTACCAGACATTTCACCATGTGTTTCTATAATGCCACCTTCACCTTGCCAGTTATGCGATAATGAATCGATGATAAGTACTTCAGCACCAGCATTCTTCATAACTCGAACAGCTTCGTTATATCTTTCAGTTGTGTACGGTGGAGTGAAATTAATATGAAGGAAGTTCCCTATTTTTGTTTCTCCATACACAAGACCTACATGAAGTTTTGAGCGTTCATGCTCTGTATCGATAACACCAATCTTCTTCCACAATTCTTCTTCTGATAAGTTAGGATATGCTTCTTGCATCATCCCAAAAGCTACAAGTAACGAACTACCTGTTTTACCAGAACCACTACAACCGATAAAACCAATTACAGCTTTCATCTTTTCGCGTTTTGCTTCTGTTACTTGAAACATCTTTATACCTCCACACTATAAGAAATAGATTCAGGTTTAACCGTAACCCCTGGGACAATTTGTCCATTTTCATCTACAACAACTTTTTCATCACCGATTTGAACGATTTTCAATGTTTTCTTTAAATCAGCCCATTTCACACTATTTTTGATGAACTCAGCAAGGTCATTTTGAATGACATAATCTAAAAGTAATGCTTCATCACCTTTATCCGGCGTTTCCTTACTCTTACGAGTTTTGGATTTACCGTAAGGCGTACTAATTGTTTTCTGTTTTGGATCCGCTGCAAGCTGTTCCGCGTGGTAACGTTGAACATGGCTTTCAAAGAAGGTAATACTATTGTGGACGGAAATTAATTCGCCTTTTTCCCATTCAGCAATGCGATCACGTTCAACATTTGCTAATTGATTGATTTCCTTTTCCTTTGCTTTAAGAGCTGTTAATTTACGGAATGCCCAATTTAATTGATTGATATCCGTAATTTCAAATTGTTGTTCCGCATCTTGCAATTGGTCCACTTCTAATAATTCATTTTGTTGTAATGCATTCATCGATATTACCTCCAAATGTATTTTTATATTTCTCTGCATTGTAAACAGCAAAGTATGTGAAGCTATTTTTTGTGAAATTAACTTGAATAGGATATTCCACACAATCGCGTTTCACTACTTCTAAATCTCCTTCTTCATTTAGAAGCTCTTCTAATAATTGATAATTCACATGCACTTTGTTGTTATATGAAAGACCTAGAATGCCGCTGGCATAAGCTAAATTCATAGCTTGTACATATTCTTCAATTGCGTTAATATCCATTAGAATTCCACCACCCTGGCATATTCCACTGTTTTGCGGATTACTTCTCCACCAACATCATTGGCTACTTGCTTTGACATTTCATATCCGAATTCCATTGCACTTTTGGGTAACCTCGTTACTACTAATGGTTTTGGATGACTAACAAATAAATTACCTACACTGACTAGATACGTAGTTTTAGCTTCTAATTGTTTATCCATTACGTTTCTCCTAATCTATGAATTTGGAATTATACGAGTAGCACTAGTAAAACGATGTACAAGGTGCAATTCCTCATTTACTTTTTTATAAATCAACCAATGTTCTGGATTTAAATTGAATGACTGAATATGAATCTTTTCACGTTTGTTTGGCTTTTTACCATTCTTCATGCTTGTCCTCCTTTATCATCATTGGAGTAAGTTCAAATGTCTTATCAACAATACTTTTTATATCAATCGTTGATTCACAAAATGTATTTTGCTTTTCATCATAAAAACCGACTACAATACTTAATGGTTTTACAGACTTAATAATGCAAGGCGTGCTGATTACTGAATATCTTCTATAGTCATATTTGTTTAACCAATATGCGGTACCACTTTTAATGTTTTCCGTATCAAATTGCGGTTTATTTACTATCATGTATTCCACTCCTTTACACGAAATCAATTCATGCTATAATGACCATGAACTATGTTTTTATTAGACCGTCAGCCCCAACTGGCGGTTTTTCTTGCATGTTCGCTTTCCTAAGAAAAATGTTCTTAAGTTTAACGGTTTATAATTAGGATTGATTTTGAGAAATGCTTCATTTTTCTTTTTATTCAATGTGGATCTACCCATCCCAAGTTTCACTGCAATTTCTCTTTCGGTATATCCCTCACCTACGTGCAGAATGATTACTTTTTCCTTTTCTTCCAGAACACTCGTAACCTCTTCAAATTCAACAGATAACAGTGCTTCTTCTTCCACATTAATAGGAGAAACTACATAAAATTCATTTACTGTTTCTTCATCTTTATGCAAATCAATCGAATGAATATTGATTTGATTTCTTTCCTCATGGCTCACTTTTCTGCTTACTTTAAAAGGCGTTCCTTTCATATGCAGCTCATCACTCATTGCCCATTTCATGCCTTTCATAACATAGGCATTGAAGGTTTCCGCCTTCTCTGCATCATATTTCACACAACAAGCCCATAAATGCATACGACCAACTTGAATTAAATCGTCCAACTCCATATTGTTCATTTCTGCAATTTGCGTGGCTCTTAGCATACTTCCAAACCTTTGTTTAATCGCAGCAAACACTAGATGTTGTTTTTCTTCAAACAAATCATTTGCCAACACTTTTTATCACCCTTTCCTTTTTATACAGCTCGAAAGCATTTAACATTTTGTTGCTCAATTAGGTATGCTGCTAAATTTTCTTCAAGTACGGCATACTGACCAAACATAAAATACTTATCATCCCACTTAATTTCACAACCATAGAAATCTTCAATTGGATGATCCGGTTCTTTAATGGATTCCTCTTCAGCAATGTCTTCCACAAATATTGCGTCGATATTACTTGAACAAATGTGAGTTGGCGCCTTTCCAATAGCACCTTCATATTCAATTCCCGATAAAAAACCAAAATTATTTTTAAATGTTTTAAATTGTTCAGCTGTAAAACTAACCTTTGCACCTGATTTAAAAACCATTGTTACTTCCTTCAATTAACTCACCTCCCTTCGAGCTGAAACCTTACGGTTCATTTTTTCTAATTGACGCTTTCTCCGCATGTCTTCCACAAACATTTGTGTAGGACTGTTCTTCGCTTCAGCACATCTTTTTCTTACTTCATGCCCTTTCATAATTCTTGTTGCCACAAATACTCCGTTCATGATTTTCACTCTCCTTAAGATTTATTGATCTAATGGATATATGTAAAACTTGCTTTTATTTACTCACAATCTGATTAAAATGTTTTTCAAGAAACTCTTGCATTCTATCAGCTATAAACAACCACTTTTTCCCTCTAGACTCTGGATAATAAACAAATCCACCATTATTAATATCTAAGATTCTTTTATAGCAAGGTTTATAAAGAATATTTTCCGTTAACCAGCCATAGCTATACCCTGTCGCCTCTTTTAAATCTTTCATTTCCCACCATGTTTTTTTCTTTTCCATTTAACTAACCTCCCTTATATTTTATTGTAGCGTTTTTGCGACTAAGCTACCAAAAAAAATTTCTGTAGCTTCCTCCATTGTCAAGGGTACTTCTTTCGCGATACTTCCGGCTTCTTCTATAGTAAATACACCACCCTTCTTCATCTTCCTATAAAAGGTACTTCTGTCCATTCCGATAGCATTTGCAACGGCTTGTTGGGTAGTCCCTCTTTCTACTATTAAACCTTTTAGTTTTTGGGTATTAACCATTATTAATTTCACCTCCTGTCGTCGCATTTTTGCGATTCCGTGAATTTAATATACAATAACAAAAAGTAAAGGTCAATAAAAAAGTTGCATTTATGCGATTTATTTTGTTGCAAAAATGCAACGATATATATATAATAAAAATACAAATTAAAGGAGATGAAACAAATGAACGTTGGTGAAAGAATCAAAAAAAGAAGAAAAGAATTGGGCTTGAGTGCCGATTTTGTTGCTGATAAACTAAACGTTTCCCGTTCAACTATATTTAGATATGAAAAGGGAGATATTGAAAAACTCCCTACTTCTATATTAGAGGACATATCTAATATTTTACAAACAACGCCCGCATTTCTAATGGGGTGGGAAAATGAACAAAAAGGTATTGGTATCGGTCATTACCAAAACGTTATCGGTCCAGCAATTAAATATGTAAGAGAATTTCACAAGATATCAATTTTCGAATTAAGTGTAGCAACTGGATACAATCAATTCACTATTAGCGGGCACGAAAATAGAACTATTCCTCTTGACGAAATTGATATCCGTAAATATGCTGAAACTTTAAAGGTATCGCCTCAAACATTTTTTACAATAGCTGAAAAACTCGAGAACAGGGCATCAATTACTGACGATGATGTTTCAGGGATTATTCCTGTAAACAAGGTTCAGAAAACAAAGGATGATTCTCATATGGTAATCGCAGCTCACATGGACGATAACTTAAGTGAAGACGAATTACAAGAAGTAATGGAATTTATTAATTTTGTTAAAAGTAAAAGAAAATAGGAGTGTTGATATGAACAAGTTGGAAACACTTATAACACAATTCCCAGAAATAACCTTCAACTTTAGTAATAAAATACCTAATTGCTTAAGTGGACTTTGTGTTGGTAATGAAATATATATCAATAATAATCTTAATCAAACCATTGCGGAAAAATATGTAACAGTTAGTGAGGAAATAGCACATTATGAGAAAGGTATCGGTAATATAATTAGACAAGAAACTATCACCGATCGTCAGCAAGAATTACAAGCAAGGAAATTAGGTTGCCTTCGAATAGTTACGATTGATAATCTAATACATTGCTATGAAAAAGGAATCCAAACACCTTGGGATATAGCGGACGAACTGGAAGTTACAACATCTTGCGTTATAGATGCATTTGAATATATCCGGATGACAAAAGGAATATCTTTTTACCATAAAAATTACCTGGTTCATTTCTTTACAGATACCCATATAAACATTCAAAAGTTCTAATGAATTTTATTTTGAATGGAGGAGAAAAACTTGGCAAGTTTTGAAAAAAGAGCAACTGGTTGGAGGTATCGCGTTTCTTATAAAGATGGTGGAAAATACAAAACAAAAACACAGGGTGGATTCTCAACCAAGAAAGAAGCAGCGATTGCGGCCAGTGAATTAGAAAAAAAAATAAGTCGTGGACATAATTTAAATGCGGAAGATAAATTGTTCTCAGAATACATGAGAGAATGGTTTGAGGTATATAAAAAAGGAAAACATAGTCTATCGCATGAAAAAAACCTTTTACAATCTGTAAAATTAGTCGAAGAGCATTTTATTGGTGTCCGTATGAAAGACTTAAATAGAGTTTTATATCAAAACTTTTTAAATGAATTATCTAAAAAACGTGCTAAAATGACCGTCAAGAAAAAACATAACTGTGTTAAAGCCTGTATAAAATATGCAATTGAAGATGGAATTTTGCATAGAGACCCTACTTACAAAGCTATTATACATGGAGAGAACGAAACTAAATCAGAAGAATTAAAGTTCATCAATCAAGAAGAGATGAAAAAAATAGTGGATGAATTACACACAAATTTGACATCGCAATACATTTCAAGATATATAATTCTTTTTGCCATAGCCACAGGGGCAAGATTTGGTGAAATAATGGGGATGACATGGGACTGTGTAGACTTAGAAGAAAGAACGATTACAATCAATAAGACATGGGATTATCGTGATAAGAATGACTTTGGTAATACTAAAAATTATCAATCTGTACGTACAATAACAATTGATAAGGAAACAGTTAGTATGTTAAAAGATTTACAAAAACACCAAAAAGAACATGCTCTGAAAACAGGTTTAAGGAATACTAAAAACTTGTGTTTTATTAATAATCAAATGGAAGTCATAACAAATAACGCTGTAAACAAAGTTCTTAAAAAGATTTGCACAAAATGCAATGTTAAACCTATAACATGTCATTCATTACGTCATACACACGCATCTATACTCTTATACAATGGCGTTAATATAAAATACATTTCAAGAAGACTTGGCCATAAAGATATTGTAATTACACTACAAACATATTCACATGTCTTAGATGAAATGGAACAAAAGGAATCTAGAATCGTTGATCAAACTATGTTGAATTTATTCCAATCAGTTATATAAAACGTGCAAAAATCGTGCAAAAAAATTTCTAAACGTATAAGTTTATTTGAAATAGATAGTTCCTACAAAATTATATAAGCCCAGTTATACCAAGGTTTCAAGAAAAAACATGTAATTATTTAAAAATCTAAAAGCGCGCCCAGAGGGATTCGAACCCCCGGCAGACGTGGTACCGGAAACCACCGCTCTATCCGACTGAGCTATGGGCGCATGAAGATTATGATAATATCAACGGTTTGCCTCCGTCTTGTTTCGATTTGTTCTTACCGAAAGTTTAACGTAGGACACGAACTCCATCGCTTAGGTGTTCGCTTCTTTACATATGGATATTATAGCCTGTCGTCTACCTAATACGCAAGCATAAAAATCTCTTCTATCCTATATATAATGCGCATTCTCTCGCTTTCTTCGTAGTCTTCGTACTCTGCATAAAACAGTATAGAGCGCATTTAGGTGCACGCTAATACGTTAACTTAATTCTAATCGCCTTGTAGTGCATTTCTCGGCGTAACCTTCTCGTTCATAGGCATAAAAAAGAGGTGTAGATACTAAGTCCACGCCTTCGCTTTTATTCTGCGCTCTACGTCGTTTTGCGCAGACTACGAAGAGCGCATTTGAATTTATTTAGCTATAGCTCACATTCTTGTTAAACAAAATTCCGTAAGTAACCTCTTAATCTCCCTATTATCTTTTGTAATTGCATCTATTATTTCATTTTGATAACTCGATAAATTCCCAGGAAAAATCTTTCCATTTTGAAGTATCCATGCTGGCTGCTCTTTACCATCAATCGTTACTGATAACGTTATACTTTTTCGGTCTGCGGGTTGCCCCATTACTCTCGCACTAATATTACTCATTTTTATTCACTCTCCCTCTAAGATCATTATAATCTGCACCATATTTCTCAAAAAAATCAAATAACGCAAGTTCAATGACGTCTTGTTTATGTACACGATACCTATTTGCAAAGTCGTCCAGAGCCGTTCCCACCCCTTTATTCATATTTATCGTCTTCCTAACCTTCATCTGCACTCCTACTTCATTCTTAATTCGATTATACAACTCATTAATTGAATGTACAGGCTCATCTTCCTTGAATAATGCAGGCTCATTGCCGTTAGATATAACATTTACAGCCCTTTTAATACTCTCCCATTCGATAAGTAAATTCCGTAGACTATTCTTTTCGTTTTCAGTTAATATGGTAGGTGCTTCTTGAAAGTTCATATAATCCCTCTTTCTTTTTTGTTCCCTTTTAATTATAATGTTTCGCAATTTGCGAAATGGGCATAAATTTAATATTTTTTCTTTCATGTATCCAACGAAAAAAAGAGAGTGCAACAAATACGCTACACCCTCACTTTCGCTTCTCGTTAAATCCCCCTTGCTCGTTGTTTTTGGCGCTGTAATCTCGCCAATTCCTCTGCGATTCTTTGTACATCGGCTTCCTCTCGAACTTGCATTCCGTTAATTTCGAAGTGGTTACTGATAGTAGTTCCGCCGCCTTCGATTTGGCTTTGCTCCTTAATTGCGCTCATAGCCTTACCACCGTTGAACGTTCGAATCATGTTGAATAGATTCGCTTGCTGCGCTTGTGTTAATACCATTTCGTTTTTGAGTAATCGTACGTCTACTTCATCGAATTTCGGACGGTTAGGACGTTGTGCGACAGGTGAACCTCCATTATGATACTTAGGTCTAATAGAGTTTACAGTACCGCCATTATGTCGCTTGTCTTTACTGCCGAATACGGATTCCCATACCTTAACGAATACGTTTTTCTCTTCCGATTTCGATGCTTGACGACTTAGCTCTAGTACCTTAGACATTGCGCCGCCTGTTTCCGCATCTACTTCCTTTACTTTCTTTTCCAGCGCTTTATAGTCCGCTTCTGAAATCTTTCCGAGCGCATTTGAGTTGTCGCCTAGAATTGGTTTAGTTTTCTTCTCTTCCGCCTTCCTGTTTGTCTCGTTAATCTTAGCGAAAGCGTCGATAGGATTGCCGAGAATTGGCTTAACCTTGCCCGTCTCTATATCTCTGTTAGTTTGTTGTATTTTAGCGTTTGCTAGCGTCGGGTTTCCGTCGATAGGCTTAACTTTCTTCTCTTGCGCCTTTAGGTTTGTGTCGATAATCTTAGCGTTAGCTAACGTTGGGTTAAGGTCTAGCGGCTTCGTCTTACCCTCTTCCGCCTTCGCATTCGTATTATCTATCTTCCCGTCGGCTGCCGACGTATCAGCGTTAACCTTTTTCGTTTTCTCTAGCTCTGCGAGTCGGTCTAAGATGCTGACCTCTTCTTTAGCACCTTCAGTCTCCGCATTAACCTTTTTATCAACAGGTTTATCTAAAACCTCTTGTAGTTCGCCCGCCTCTCGCTTACCATCACGTACTGTCATATTGAAGTTTTCTTGTTCGCTTTTATTTTGTTCGATAGCGCCCTTTAACTCTCCATACTTGCTTACATTTTGGTTAGCTGCGTCTAACTGCTTTTGTTGCTCTTCACTTAAACCACCATTCGCACTCTTAACTTCGTTGAGTTTGTTAATCTTTTCTTGCTCTCCCGCAATAGCTGCGTCGATTGCTTCGATTTCCTTACCCTTTTCGTAGTTAATGCCCGCTTGCGCCATTTTAATAGCTGAAATTTGGTCGAATGATGCGTTCCCCTTTTGTAACGCTTGTTCCGCTAAGCTTACTTCTGCTTGTTTCGAGTAGATTTTCGCCTTGTGTTCTTGTAGCTCTTGCTTAGATGTATTTAGCTGATCTTTGGCTTTATCTACGATTTGCTGCTGTAACGCTATCTGTCTTTCTGACCCGTTCTGTCGCACCTTTGCCAAGACTTCCTCACGAGTAGCAAGGTTAGATTGCGCCTCTTCTACTTTTTTAACTTTGTTTGGTGTATCGTCGATAAGGTCATTTACTGTCTTTATCGAATCCTTGTACGTTGTTAAGTCTTTATGTAGATTTTTCATAGCATTAGCTTTCTGTAGCTCTAACTCTGCTTCTTTCGCCTTGTTTAACTCCTCTACATACTGGCGTGCAGCCTCTGTACTTGTAGCAATGGCTTGCCCTCTATCGTTGAACGAGCGAGCTGTCCCCGGTGCTTGTTCTATAACCTTATCCGAAAGTTCGATAGTCTTTTGAATTTGGTCGTTATTTGCACCGCTCTTTTGTATAAGCGCATCTAGTGCCTGTTGGATTTCTTGTTTAGCTCTTGGGTCTGTTGCACGTTCTAAGTCCTGCTGTAAGCTGCGGTATTTTAAAAGCTCTTCGTTGCTTAGATTCACCTTACTTCGAAGATTGTCATACTCGTCTGCCGTACTTTTTAACCCTTCGCTCTGTTGGTCTAGCGATTTATAAGTATCGAAAGATACCTCTTTAAACTCTTCGGTTTCCTTTTTTACACCAACGAGAACACCCGTTAACGCACCTACTGCTACTGAGATACCCGCAATCCATGCTGTAGCTGGGTTACTTATTAGAGCCACACTAAGCGCACGTACCGCCGTAATAGCTTTAGTAACACCTACCGCAAACAACGCTACACCTGCTGCCGTGCCCGCTGCGGCTAAACCTGCGCTTACCATTTGCGGGTCTAATTTTGCTAGTACATCTACGAAACTAGTAGCACCCTTTACTAAACTAGTAAATGCTGGTAGCATTTTCTCACCGATTCCGATAGCTAAACCTTCTGCGGCACTCGTAAGCTCTGTCCACGCACCTTTTAAAGTGTCTTGCTGAATTTTCGCTACTCGTTCGGCTGTGCCTGCGCTGTTTTCTAAACCTTTCGAGTACTCACGTAAGCCCTCTTCGCCGACTTTTAATAAGGCTACGAATCCACTCGCTGCCTCTGTACCTACTAAGTGGGCTGCTGTAGCTGTCTTTTGTGAGTCCGTCATGTCCTTTGTCTTTTCGTTTACTCGCCCTATAATCTCGGGTAACGGAAGCATATTTCCGTTCGCATCTTTAACGCTAAGACCTAGCTTTTCGAACTCTTTCTCTGCTGCACCTACTGGGCTATTTAACTGTAGTAACGCTGTACCTGCCATCGAACCTTGAATACCTGCGTCGGACATCTTCGCTACTGCTGTCGCCGTATCTTCCATCGAAATACCTAAACTTGCTGCTACTGGCGCTACGTACTTCATAGCGTCACCTAACATTGGTAAGTCGGTGTTTGCGCTTGTCATTGTTTTTGTAAGTACGTCTACGGCGTGTCCTGTATCATTCGCCGAGATTCCGAACCCAGTCATGATATTGGAAACGATATCCGCACTTCGTCCTAAATCCAGTTGTCCCGCTGCCGCTAAGTTAAGTACTGCGGGTAATGCCGCTACGGAATCTTTCGCCTTGAATCCCGCCATTGATAAGAAGGAAAGACCTTCGGCTGCCTGTGTCGCACTAAATTGAGTGCTAGCCCCCAGTTGTTTAGCTGTATCAGATAGTAGCTTGAACTCTGAATCTGTCGCATTACTAATCGCCTTTACACGAGCCATACCTTGCTCAAAGTTCGCTGCTGCTCCGACACTTGCGCCGATAGCCGCTACCATTGTCGTACCTACTACGGCACTAGCTGTAGCTAACTGCGACATACCTTGCGCTGTTGATGTAGCACCTTGTCCTAACCCTCGCATATCGTTTCGGGCTTGTTGTACCCCTTGTCTAAACTGCGAGTTATCGAGGACGAGCCTAGCCCGTACCTCACCCGCATTTGCTGCTCCTGCCATTTAGTTTCCCCCCTGTTGTTATGTAAATTCCTCATAAAAAAGAGCGCTCACAGCGCCCTCTATTCGCATTAATCCGTTTTCAGTCTTGCAACTACTCCTTGTAACTCTCGAACTTTAGATAATGCCTTTAGTAGCACATCTTCTGTTACTGTTGCCCCTTCGTCATATAAGATGATTTCCGCAACATCTAGATAGTCACTATCGTCAATATACTCTCCACTAGACAACTTATGTCCGATTCTCTCGATAGTTACTGCGTTCTCTAAACTTAATAAGGTTTTCTTTACCTCTACCATTATTACTCATTCCTTTTCGTTAGTTATTTTTTATATTAAGTCGAGAACGCCGCCGATTAAGTGCGACGCTTCCCGCCTTTGCTTCCCTGTATTGTGATAAACATGTCGCATAAGTCGTCATGTGTTTTATGATCTTTTTTCATACTCGCTCGCCTCCCCCGTCTTATTCGCTAAATAAGTCGTGTCCGAATCGCTTATGATTCTCGATTTTCTTTTCGACTAATGCGGCTGTGTCTGCGTGGTCTTCGAAGTATTTAGCAGGTTCATTTACGTATTGCCCCGCAGTATGTCCAAGATTTTCCGTAATAGCCGTTTGTACTTGTCCGACTGCGAATGATGCTGAGCGCATATGATTAATATTATCTAGCTGCTCTTTAATTTGGTCGAAGTTCGGTACTTGCGATGCATTCGTTAGTTTTTGGCTCATACCTAATAAGAGCGGGCGAATATGTGGCAAGTTTTCACCTTTGCCGACTAGTTCCGCTAGTTGCCCCGTGAAATAGCCCTGTAATTCATGTGCTGTCTTGCCGTTCTTGCTCGCTACATCTACCATTCTCTCTAGGTATTTCATAGCTGTATCTTGATTAGGCGCTAGTAACACCTTTGTTTTTAAGTCGCTGATTTCAGCATCATATAAAATACGGTCGGCTTCGTTGAGGTCTTCGAATTGTGGCGTTAATAACGCTCGTGTTTGCTTCTCGGCTTCGTCTAATAGCGCATTATACTTGCTTCGGCGGTCTTTCATTTCATCTAAGAATACGTGTGTTGCTACTTTCTTAATTCGTCCTTTTCTTGCTGCCTTACCTTGCTCTGTCAGTTCTTGATTTTCCCCTGTCTTGCGAATTTGCTCGTTAACTCCGCCATCTGACATTAGTAACTCACGTACGTAACTCGCTGTACCTGCTTTAATATCTCGTGCCTCGTGCATTAGTTCTACCGCTGTTTTTGTATTTGTCATTTTTTTCATTTCTCCTTTGTTTGTTAGTTTAGTAGTTTATATAGCTTCTTTCCCATCGTTTTAAAGATTCGCTTTAACTTTTCTCGTGCCGATTTTTCTTGCTGCGTCGCTTTCCCCTCATCACTAAAAAACTTCGCATCTATGGTAGCTAGGTCATGTATAATTTCCTCGCATTCCTTACATTCAGATTCCATTTGTACTAATACATACGCACTGGAAAGTGCTTCTTTATAGATAATGTCACTACAGGTATGCAAGTCGTATGCGATTGGCTTTTCTCTCCCGCAGCTCCCTTCGACTATCTCTGTAATCTTTCCAGCCAGGTTCGTGATTTCTTCCACCAGTGTTACTACTTTTCCGACTGTACGTCCTTTGTCATGAACGTGCGTAACAAGTAAAGATACGCCTTTATAACTAATAATGTCCGCCCTTACTAGCGGTCGACTAGTTCGATTTATCTGCATACCTGTCTTTCCTTGTATCGTGTCTTGGATAACATCATTAATCATTGTTTAAATCCCTCCTTTCCCTTTGCACTACCGTCTTTCCTTGTATTTGTAGTTCGTACGGCTACTTGCGCCCTAACTGAATCTTTTAGCGCTTTTAGCTCCTGCTCGTACATGAATGCATCTATTTTCGCAAGAACCTCGTCACCTAATGCCGTTCGTATTCTTCTCACACTATCTTTATTTGGGCTTTGTAAATTATTCTCCCATCGAGTTACTGCGAGCTGATTGACTCCTACCATATCTCCGAACTCAGTTTGAGTTAAATCTAGTAGTTGTCGTGTAAATCGGATTGTTGCAGCGTTCATTCCTATCGCCTCCTATCTCTGCGTATAATTTATATGGTTAATATGTAAAAAAAGTAACTAGAGATGTCCCTCTACTTATTTGTAGATAACATAAGGTGGCGCCAACGAATTTAGTGTTAGCGCCCGAGTACTTTTGGCATAAAGCTGCTTTAGACAAGGGTACTATCTCCCTTCACTTATATGTACGGCTGCCAGTGGTTTTCTTGCATAGTGATATAAACTTTTTTAAGCTTTTTCGTAGTGATCCGCTTTGCCCTTACAAAGAGATAGGCGCAGCTAGTCGTTTATATTGGTCACTTTTCTGTAAATTGGCGGTATAATCTCTTAACCTCGCTTTCTAGCGGGTTATTTAATACGCCTCTATCACATACATACGGACTGATTACGTAACCTCGTCCCTTAACGCCAGTCTTCGCACCGCTTACCGATATCATCGCCCCGTCATTAATAAGCGTTGATAATAGATTGCGTGTCGAGTTGCTTGCGATTCCTAAAATCTTCGCTATATCACAAGAACTTAGAATCTCTACGTTTGACGGCTCGAACTCTTGCGGATTCTTGCATAATACATATGTATCCTTATGTGCGTATGGCATTAGTTTGAAGATAGCGCCCGCTTGTCGGTCTGATAGTTTCGATAGAAGTTGTTTTGCTTCTTCTTTGTACACCTTCGTAAAGTTGACGAATGCGCCGCCAGTGTTTCCGCATCTTACTAAATCCTCGTTTATATAGTAGAGCGTTGGGCGCTGCGAGTTATCACGAATGACCGCACCGATCTTTTCTAATTCTTCTAGCGCTTTAAGAGTCGATTTCTTACCTCGCTTTAGTAGTTTCTGCATGTCCTTTGTTGTTAACGGTCGAATGCCGTACTTACCTCGCCCAGTATCGTGCATTAATAAACCACCCGCATTCATTTGCAGGTATAATGATAATTTGAAGAAGACGCCTAGCTGATTAAGTGTTACATGATTGTATCGCTCTCCTTCGTTACCATTAACCATTACGAAGCGGCGTGTGTCTTCCTTACGTGACTCTTTGTATCGAATCGCATCTAGTTCGGCTTGTGTGCGTACTCTTTGAGCCTCTGCAATCGCTACCGCCTGTTTTAGTACTGTTTGCTGCGCTTCTGTTAGTCCTTCGATTGAGCTGCCGTGTACAATGGCGCTTACTTCTTCGAATAGATTGCCTGTTTTCTTCATTGTGTTTCCCCTCTCTCGTTGTAATTGAATGTAAACTTGTCACTTATTTGACACCTTCGCCATTGAATTTGTCACTTATTTGACTCCTTCAAAAATCGACTTCAACCTTAGAGCCGCAAGCGATGTAAACAGATTCGCCTATCAAAGTACTCTGTTATCTGTGTGGATAACGAAACATCTTTTGACGCAGCAAATACATAGCGTCACGGCTCCTTAACGTCGCCGATTAACGTTGTGGGTAATGCGTTTAATTAAAAAAAGATCCTACGCAGTAATAATTGATGTGAGAGCTAATGCGAATCACTCGGAGCGAAGCGCCGATATATCTTTTATCGTTTTAACCCTTACACCGAAATAGGCGCACTAAAGTCGCTGTATTGGTATCTTGCTGCGATAATATAGACACATTGAGTTTAGAATTTTGCATACGAATTTTTTAGATGTGAGGATTACGGCATTATAGAGAGACTCAGGTAAACGTGAGGACGGCACTAATGACTGCGCTGAGATTCGAAGTGCTTCGATAGGTAATGTGCTAGAGGCATGCGTTAGGTGTTAGCGACTGTTACGCCCTGAGTTCAATTTTTGTATTCGTAGTTTTAGTACGGCTGCTGCTGGGGTTGTTGGTGGCAGCATGGGGAGATGAAGCTTTTTCGATTGGGTGTGACACCGTGACGCCGTGGCTTGTCTTCGCTCAAACTAAACGCTAGCCACCACAAACAAGCGCTACTTTCCTTCCCTTCAATTTCAGACGCAGAAAACAAACAAAGGAAAACAACTTCGATAACATTTAATAACTTTCAATGCGTTTCAATCAAATGAAGCACAACGAAGAAACAACTTTAATTATCTTTTATTTAATTACAATTAACTTCGCTAGACTTCGCAGCTCAATCGAAACAAAGAACGAATCAAGAAAGACAACGAAAAACTTCACGAACTAAATGCGATTCAATTAAAGAATTAAAGAAAGATCATAAAATGAAAGAGCGCAGCAATACTGCATGACTACATACCATACGATACCTATAGCGATGCTGTGTGCCGTACTGGTACACCGTGACGTGTTAGCCTGCTGGTATATAAATGTGTCTCCTGTATCCTGTGACGTGCCTAGCGTTGTGACTATACGCATTAAGTAACATTGATAGAATAGAAGTAGCGTGACATATAACGTCTGTGTATGTCAGTATAGTGCGGGCTGTTACGTCGGCTATGGTATCGGGCTATTGGTCTATAGTGCGGTGTGTTGGTCGAATAGGTGCGGCTATGTGTGGCGGTGTATTAATGAGAAGACATGTACAAGGGTATTCGTATTCAAGTGTAATAGTGGGTATTGTCCTAGGTCATAAAGCTCTATTTATCGAATGTATGAATTTAAATAAAAACTTACATTCATTTCATTGGATTTATTGACTTTATGTAAAAATAGCGGTAATCTATAAATAACTTAAAAAAACGTACATTCAAAACACTGATTTTACTGAGATTATAAAGGGCGGGATTTTGATGAATCAAATTAAAGATGTGCAACCTATTCGCAGCAAAGAACAAATAGAGGATATGAAGTGGTCACTTAAGCGTCACTGTTCGGAACGTGACTACATTATGTTCCTAATCGGATTAAATACAGGGCTGCGTGTCGGTGATTTATTAAAATTAAAAACTAGCGATGTTAAACGTAAGAAAAAAATTATCATTCAAGAAGGAAAAACGAAGAAATCCCGCACAATTAGCCTTGCAAATATTTACGATGATGTGCAGACATATGCGAATACAGTCGATTCAGAATGGCTATTTCCTAGCCGCAAAGGCGATAAGCCTATCACAACAACGCAAGCCTACAGACAGCTAAATAAGGCGGCTGAAATGGCAGATATTACGGAAGGTATCGGTACTCATACAATGCGTAAAACGTTCGGGTATTGGTTCTATAAACAAACGAAAGACATTGCGAAACTGCAAGCAATCTTAAATCATTCACACCCACAAATTACGCTTACTTACATCGGGATTACCGAAGAAGAGATAGAGGATAGCTTAAATCAGTTCGTACTATAAACAACAGGGCGCTAAATAAGGCGCTCTTTTTTGTTGTATCTGCGTGACCCCATGAGTTTCAAACCCCCCCTCCAGCAGAACGAGCAGCAGGTGTAGCCGCCATTCACAGCGCCACACACACGCCAATCTGACGATATTTCCCCCGTGGTATCGCTTATTTTGTAAATAGATGTAACTATTTATGTTACATAAAAATCAGCGTAAACACTACAGTCGCAAGGAATTCGCTATTTCATCGAAAAAAATCACACGAGTTTACATTGAGGTTAGCGCCAACGAAATGTTTAAGCATAGTTAATAAACGTCGATACTATGCGACATACCTTCCGCCTTTTCTTATTCTTAGACTTTGCTTCTACTACCGCTTTTCCATGTCTCTTTTCTCGTATAATTAACAAAATTGAACAAATAGGCGTATTCTCAACGTTATACACTACATATCACCAGCGGAACGTCCCCTTCGAAACAGGAATTATGTCGGAAGTTTACAAAAGTACAAGTGATTAAGACATATTTTATCAAAGAAGTACTAGGCTCGCTGTTCTGTTTTCTTTAAAGATGTTAAAATTAGGATATGTTAATGAGGGTATTTGGAGGGATTTATGTCATGGGAACTAAAATGAAAAATGATGTAATAAAGCTACTTGAAGATTCTCTAGATCAATTAGAGAATCAAAAAGGAAGTGTTTTAACAGGAGTGCAAAAACTCTCTCGTGCTGCTAAGATTTTAGATGATAAGGATACTGTTATTTGGTGTGAAATCCAGTTAGGAAATAAACAATATACAACAGATTTAATAAAACTTGTAACATTATTTAGAGAACACGGAGAGGATGGAAGCCTCTCAGATGATTCATTAGAAGAATCTTACAGAATTATGGATGACTTAGAGGCAAAAGGATTAAAAGATGAACTCCATTTCTCTATAGAGGAACTAAATATAAAATTGAATAAACGTGGAGGCGGTTATAAAGGAATCGGTTTTATTGAGGAAAGATATAATGACTTAGTTCGATTAAAGCGTTGGAACGATGGTATATTTTATAAAAGTAACTTAATTACTCATATTAGTTATGTTAAGAGAGTGGCGCATGAAAAAGTGACGGCACTTTACACAAAAATTGCTTACACAGACAGTGCGCAAACGGCTTTTGATATTTTAAAAAATGAAGTAGACGATAGATTACTTGATTTAAACCCAGAATTAGCTGAACAATTAATGCTCACATTTAAGTCTGTATCAACTGATAGCCCCGAAGCATGGTCACAAGCACTAACTACATGTAGAAGGTTTATCGAGGGTTTAGCAGATGAATTATTTCCACCAATAGATGAAGAAGTAAACGGAAGAAAATTAGGTAAAACTCAATATATCAACAGATTATGGGCGTTCATGGATAAATCTATTGAAAGCAAATCCAACAAGGACTTAGCGAAGGCACATGTCGATATTCTAGGGATTTATCTTCAGCGTGTACACAAGTTGAGTAATAAAGGAGTTCATGCAGGCTTAGAAAGAGAAGAAGCCGTTAAAACTGTATTTCATACATATTTAATGGTGGCTGATATTTTGAAATACCTTGACCCTTCAATACAAACTAAACATGATAAGTTAAACATTAACACAGCAAGTTTAGATGAACTCGAAAGCTTACTAGGAATTTCACGTAATACAGCAAAAGAGATAATAAAATTGAGAGTCAAAGAAGGAGAATTAACACTAGAACTTCTAAGCAATATTAAAGGAGTAGGTCCTAAGACAGTAGCTTTAGCACAAGAAGAGTTTGCTTTTGAGACAATAGCTTAAAAGTGACATAAAAATCGAAGCACTACGAAAGGCATACCAGACTTACAATATAGCGAAAGAATTATAAACGAGGCTACTCGTTAAGGTAGCCTCGTTTTTTAATGCCCGTACTTCTAGCGAACTCTATTACGCTTTTAAATTAGTAGAGAAAATTACAAATCTATTAAATTATGATTTTTATGGCAAATCGCCCAAATAAATGTAGCCTTGAACTCTATAAATCGGTATAATAGAGTCATGATTTAACGACAAAAAGCCTAATACGTATTGGTAGTACGTAATAAGCTCATCATCTAAGAAAGGTGGTGAGAGAATGGATTTACAAACAGTTATCGCTTTGTGTGCAGTTTTAACTGTGATCTTTACTGTAGTGTTTGGAATTCTTAACCTACTAGTAAATATTCTCACCAAAAAATAGCATTTATTATTTATTAGCTTCTCAGTGTTGGTAGCACCGAGGAGCTTTTTCTATGGTTTATGTTTTTTAAATATGGAGTAAACACATCGTTTACTTTACGGGCATAAATTGCCTTCAATTTTAACTTATTAGCAAAGTTTCCTCTCAGGAAACCTATAAGTAAAAAAATAATACAATTCACTTTACTGAAACCTACCTAAAGTTTACTCTAAGTAGCCTTCTATTGAAAAAAAATATTTGTAGAATCCGTAAAAGTTCTCTTTTTGCGAACATCTAGCTTAAAATTTTTTTCCGATAAGAAACTTTAACATCAAAATTTATCAATTTGACAAAACTAATAGTAAAAAAAATTGACTATTAGTCAAGTTATTAACAAAACGATACAAGTTGTATCACTATAACGATAACTTTATTATACGTAACTCACCTCTCTAACACAACCATTTTGTGCACATTTCTCCGTTTCATTTTCAGCGCATCTCCTGCGTATCTTTTTTCGTTCATCTTCTGAAAAACTTTTTTCGTTCATTTTTTACAAAATGTTTTTTGACGTATTTCTCATTCACAAAAAAACAGCTTCTCTACGTTACAATTTTTCGCGCTATTTAACAGCACTCATTTTCGCTTCTTTGTAGTCACTTAATTACCGACTGTACTCTCGATAATTCATGTTAACTCTCATCCAACTTACCCGCTTTCTCACTTATCGTGTATTCTTTCTGCGTTTCCTACGACGTTCTGTTAGAATCGCTGCACCTATCGCGGTAGATATCAATAGGAATAATACGGCGATAATATCAACGATAATGCTATCGAACTTAGACGAGACACCAACAAATACCAGAGCTATTGTTAATACCGCTAACATGATTAAAGATACCGTATCTTCGCTCATACAAATTCCCCGCTTTCTGATATATCTTATTTTACCGTATATCGTAGCCTTTAGGATATCGCTCTCTTACTCTTATGTTTAATAAATTCCTTCGCTAATTCTTCCATGACATCGTCGAGTGTTCTGTAAGCATCTCTATTCATATCATTGTAATTTGCACCCACGCCCTCCTTACTAAGTAACTTAGCATTCTCTTCTAATATCGTATTAATATCATACTTCTCCTCGGTAAGTGGCGACATCTTCACTAGTACTGATGATAACGAACAAATAACCGCTAGTTGCTGTTTTCGATTTAATTTCAATTTCAATGTAATTTCTTTCATTTCGTACTCCTCCAATTATTAGATAAATAGTGCGTTTCCTTTATGATCTTACTCTTTCGTTTTATTTTCGTTTATCCCTATTTGCACTTTCATTGCAATATTATTTAAGTTATATACCTTCAAATCAGCCCTACACCTCTTATAACGCCTGTGTTATCCTCCGATATTCAACTAACTTCCGCTAGTGACGTTCATACCGAATTTATGCTATTGACAATCGGTGACACATCGACTAGCAGAGGCGAGGCAGTCGTAGGAAGCTGGGCGCAGTTTGAACCCCTATTTTGCATAGATAAAAAAAATAACGAAGCGTTTAAACTTCGTCATAATTTCGTAGTTTCTATGCGAATAGAGGTAAGGCGTTAACAACTAGCGTCGGCTCGTTGTGTGAGGTTTTCAGTAACGCATTCCCCGTCCTTGTGCTTTCGCACATATCGACTTTCTACACTACAAAACGTCCCATAGTGCGTAAATCTTTCGATACACCCTGTTACCGTAGTAACAACGTATTTCCACCCTGACCTTTAACGGCAGTCACCACCTAGACCTATACGACGCACGGGGAATGATATGCGTTGAGTTGTATAGCGCTAGTGGTTGCGGCGGTCTAGCTACCCTTTTACGTTTTTATAGCGGTACGGCTTCCGCTTTTTGACTTACCACAGCTGCCTAAAAAAGGCATCACTAAAGACAACTTGCACCCTTCGAATTTTTTCGATAGAATGAAGCTAGCGGCGGTCTAATATTAAATTGTTAGATAGCAAACAGTTTGTTTTGAGTCTCCAGTTGGCGCTGGGGACTTTTTATTTATCTCTATATTCCGTAGTCGTTCTTAGCGGCTACTTTTTCATATTGCTCTTTTACTGCCTCATCGTTCAATCGGACATATCGCATAGTCGTCGTGATGTCTGCATGTCCCATAATCCGCATTAATGCGTTAACACTTCCACCATTCCGTAAGAAATTCGTAGCAAAGGTATGGCGCAAACTATGAGGAGACGGACGGCATTCTTTTAAAAGCCCCGCTAACGTACCATAGCGATACATACGCTTACGTAGTAAATCATTATCTATCACTTTGCCTTCCTGCGTTAGAAAGACGTTTGTAATATCTTCAAAGTACTCTCGACTTTCGTCTATAAGCATTCGTAGCTCTTCAGCCACCTTCTTCGTCATAGGTACAGCCCTAGTTTTACGGTTCTTATTCTTAGCGCCTGCTAACATAATCGTAAGGTTATCAAAATCTATATCGTTAGCCTCTAGCTGGTTTACTTCATTCACACGCAACCCGCAGTGCAGCATAAGCAACATGGCGCAGTAATCTCTATAGCCTGCGTAAGTCGTCTTATCTACCACACGAAAGAGACGCTTTATTTGATTGTTATTTAGCGTGAAAATCGGCGCTTCATCGGTACGTAACTTCACAAAATCTACAGCAGGATTGCTTTTAATGTAGCCCTGTTCATTCAATCGCTTAAAGACCGATTTCAATGCCGATATACGAATATTTACAGTAGCAGGTGCTAACTCTCGTTTAAGCAGCTTATTAATATACTTTTGTACATGTGCCGCCGTAATGATCTCGACGTTCTCAATGTTCAATTCTCGCATGAAATAACGAAAGAACTTGCTATAATCATCTATAGTACGATTCCTAAAGCCCTCTGCTCGGAATGCCTGCGCAGCAATAGTTATCGCCACTTCTGTATTTAGCGCTTCCGCAGTACCGAGAAAATCGACTACTTCTTTTCGTCTTTTTACTACTCGTCTACTTTTAGACATAATAAAAAAGAGCCCCCTATCTGAAATAAATTCCAGACGGAAGCTCTCCGCATATGTACTATCATTATCTTCATTTGGTTACACGTAGCATCTTCTTACTATGCGACAATAATTCGCCAATGCCTACGTAGGACGTTTGCGGTTTGTTCCCGCTCAAGTTAAGCGTTAAAAACCCCCGACAAACAGCTTTATACCGCACCCTAAAGCGTATTTAGTTTCCTTTGTCATGGCAGACGTGGTACCGGAAACCACCGCTCTATCCGACTGAGCTATGGGCGCATGATTATAGAAAACACTTCATTTTCTTCTCATAATAATAGCAATAAAATCCATCTAAATCAATAAAAATATCCCCATAATACCTTATGCACCTTAGCTAAAAGCATATAAAATCTATTCCACTCCTAAATTTTCCAATCATAAATTCACCCCAACTCACAAATTATAATCTTTGAATTGATATTCCAAAGGGGGCTTCATTCAATGACTGTAATTACAAAATTAAAGCAAACTGTTTCTGGATTAAAAAGTGCACAAGCTAGCTTAGAGGGATTCGCTCTTGATACGGATAACCAACAAGCGAAGCAACTTTTCCAAACAGCTGCGCAGCAAACACAAACGATTATCGATTCTTTAAACCCACGCGTTGAAGAAGTCCAACAAGAAGAACCACAATACTCACAGCAATAACGAATCGGTCTTGCTGTGAAATAGAAAAAGGATGATATGCAGTCATCCTTTTTCTATCACATTACATATTGCAATAGAAATGGAATGATAATTATGCGAAAACTCGGCCTCATAACCGCATTATTTGCACTTCTATTTAGCTCTTTTACCGGATGTGATAATAGTCCTTTAGATAAAAAAGTAAAAGAAGAAGCAAAACGAACGGAGAAAGAAAAAGGTCCAAAGTTAACAAAGACGAGTACGGAATCCTTTAATCAATCTATATCACAAGGAGCGAAAAAAAGAGCTCTCGCTATGGATGAAATTATAAAAAGCACAGCAGTGAATTCAAATTTAGATCTCTACATAGCAGTTACACCTGAGCATCACGAAAGGTTTGGATTAAAGCCGCTGCGTAAAAAGCTTCAAAAGCAACTAAGTGATGAGCACCCTACTTTCGATGTTCGTGTCAGTACAGATAAAAAAATCTTTATGTTACTCGAAAAACTCGAAAGAAAAATTAAGGAAAAAGAAGTATCTAAAGATGAAATTAATAAACAATTAAAATTCATTGGTAAAAAAATGGAGTCTAACACTTAACGCTTTTTAAAAGAAAAGGAAGGATTGCAATGGCTAGTAAAGATAAAAACTTAACCCCTGTACAACAGGAGTATAAAAAATTCGAACAAGAACGCGAACCGAAACGACCTGTCTTAAAAAATTGTATAAAAGCCTTTTTCGTCGGTGGTTTTATTTGCTTCATCGGACAACTCATTTCTACTTTTTACATCACATATTTTGATTTCACTGAACGCTCAGCAGGCAATCCAACAGTCGCAACTCTCATTTTCATCTCCATGTTACTAACTGGATTTGGTATATACGATCGTTTTGGACAGTTTGCCGGAGCAGGTACAGCTGTACCTGTTACTGGATTTGGTAACTCTGTTATTGCCGCATGTATTGAGCATCGAACGGAAGGATTTGTCCTTGGCGTTGGCGGCAATATGTTTAAACTAGCTGGTTCTGTTATTTTATTTGGTGTATTTTCCGCTTTCGTCATCGCACTTATTAAAACTATTCTCGTTCAATGGGGAGGGCTATAAATGTTACAAGGACACCGAACGTGGGTATTTGAAAACAAACCAGTCATTATCTCAACAGGGGTTGTCGGTGGACCATTTGAAGCAAAGGGGAACATCCCAGAAGACTTCGATATCCTTCATGAAGATTTATGGCTCGGACAAGATTCCTATGAAAAAGCACATAAAATTTTATTCGAAGAAGCTTGTAGTCGCGCTACTGAAAAAGCAGAGCTTCGTAAAGATGATATTCAATTCATACTCGCAGGAGATTTAATTAATCAAATTACTCCAACAAGCTTTGCTTGCCGCACACTGGGTACTCCTTATCTCGGATTATTCGGGGCTTGCTCTACTTCTATGGAAGGTTTAGCACTTGGGGCAAGTATCGTAAATGCAAAAGGTGCAAAATATTTATTAACTGGAGCTTCAAGCCATAATACTGCTGTAGAAAAACAATTCCGCTACCCTACCGAATACGGTGGACAAAAGCCGCCTACTGCACAGTGGACAGTAACCGGAGCAGGAGCCGCTATTTTAAGCGATACTGGCCATGGTCCAAGAGTAACATCTGCAACGATTGGGCGAGTTGTTGATATGGGATTAACGGATCCGTTTAATATGGGAGGCGCAATGGCTCCAGCTGCAGTTGATACAATTGAAGCCCATTTACGTGAACGCCAAATTGATGCCTCTTACTACGATTTAATCGTAACAGGCGATCTCGGACATGTAGGACGCGAAATTGCTTATGACTTACTACATAAACACGGAACGAAAGTAACGAGCGAACAATTTCAAGATTGCGGAATTATCATTTATAGAGAAGGACAACCTGTCATAGCTGGTGCTAGTGGGCCTGGATGTTCCGCAACAGTCGTGTACGGTCATTTATTAAACCGAATGAAAAGAGGAGAGTTCAAAAAAATACTTGTCGTTGCGACAGGCGCTTTACTATCTCCACTTACATTCCAACAAGAAGAAACGATTCCGTGTATCGCTCATGCCGTTTCGATTGAATTTGGAGGTGCAACGCAATGATTTTTTTCTGGGCTTTCGTCATTGGCGGACTCATATGTGTAATCGGCCAACTTATGTTTGATGTCGGCAAACTAACACCCGCTCATACAATGGCAACACTCGTTGTTGCTGGAGCTATATTAGATGGATTTAATTTGTATGAGCCATTAATTGATTTCGCTGGAGCCGGGGCAACTGTACCTATTACAAGCTTTGGTAATGCCCTCGTTCATGGCGCAATGGAAGAAGCTGCAAAACATGGCATCGTTGGCGTTATTACCGGCATGTTTAAAGTAACGAGCGCCGGTGTATCAGCAGCTATTATTTTCGGCTTCATTGGAGCATTATTATTCAAACCGAAAGGATAAAAGGTGTTTATATGACTGTTATCGCTAGCGTAAAAACTTGCCTTGCTAGTGTAAGGGGCGCCCAAGCAAGTTTAAGCTCCCTTTCATTAAATTCACAAGACGAAGAATCAAAACGCGTATTTCATGAATGTATGTTAGAAATGGACAGCATCATCGCTGATTTAAAGGATAGAATTTCAGTATTAGAACGTGAAGAACCTCAATATAAAGGGTTTTAAGTAGACTGGAGGAAACGACTATGTCTCACCTGCCGGAATGGACACTTGTCATTCTTCGCTCTGTATTCATATTAATTATTTTATTCGCTATTACGAAATGGTTAGGGAAAAGACAAATCTCTCAGCTTTCCTTTTTTGAATACATAGCCGGAATGACGATTGGTGACATCGCTGCCCAAGTATCTACAGGGCTCGATTCAAAATTTTTTCACGGCGTCTTTGCGATACTCATTTTCGCTGTGGTACCTTTTTTAACAGGAATCCTCTCTTTAAAGAACAAAACAGCTCGGGACTTCTTTGAAGGGAAATCTACCGTATTAATAAAAGACGGAAAGATACTCGAAGATAACTTGAAGAAAGAAAAATATACGAGTGACGAATTACTGGAACTTCTCCGTGGAAAAAGTGCGTTCAGCGTAGCTGAAGTCGAATTTGCTGTCTTAGAACCAAGCGGAGAATTAAATGTATTATTAAAGAAAGATTCCCAGCCACTTACAGCAAAAGACATCGGTTTAAAAGTACCAAACGAGAAAGAACCACAAACTGTTATTATGGATGGAAATGTACTAGATGAACCTCTTTCAGCAAGCGGACATAACCGCGCTTGGCTACATTCAGAATTAGAAAAACTCGGTGTTGTTATTGAAAATGTCTTCCTCGGTCAAGTGGATTCATACGGACAACTTACTATCGACATTTACAATGACAAACTCCAGATGCCTTCTCCTCAAAACAAACCTTTATTATTAGCATCTTTAAAAAAATGTCATGCTGATCTTGAACTATTTTCCTTAGAAACAAAGTCGAAATCAGCAAGCGAAATGTATAGTAAAAACGCGAAACAAATCGAAAAGATTTTAAATAAAGTAACCTATCTTTTAAAAGACTAATTATCGAAAGAACGCTTCAGTTAAAAGGCGTTCTTTTCTTTTTTCTCCAGTTTTCATAACGTTTAAATTTATGTAATTCGGTTATGATGTTGAAGATACATAAGCAGGGAATTTCGAAAACATAGCGAATATTTCATGGTACAACTACATATTTTTTTGATTTAAAGTGGTTTCGTTTGACCTTTATTGACCATAATTGTATTATAAGACTAAGAAAGCTTTATAAGGAGGAAATAACAGATGAATTTAATTCCTACAGTAATTGAACAAACAAATCGTGGAGAACGCGCTTACGATATTTACTCTCGACTATTAAAAGACCGCATCATTATGCTTGGTAGTGCAATTGATGACAACGTAGCTAACTCAATCGTTTCCCAGCTTTTATTCTTGGAATCTCAAGATCCAGAAAAAGATATTCACATCTACATCAACAGCCCTGGTGGTTCTATCACAGCGGGTATGGCAATCTATGATACAATGCAGTTTATTAAACCACAAGTATCAACAATCTGTATCGGTATGGCTGCATCTATGGGTGCATTCTTACTTGCAGCAGGTGAAAAAGGAAAACGTTATGCACTTCCAAACAGTGAAGTAATGATTCACCAACCACTTGGTGGAGCACAAGGTCAAGCGACTGAAATCGAAATCGCTGCAAAACGTATCCTATTCTTACGTGAAAAACTAAACCAAATTCTTGCTGACCGCACTGGTCAACCACTTGAAGTACTACAACGCGACACAGACCGCGACAACTTCATGACAGCAGAAAAAGCTTTAGAATACGGTTTAATCGATAAGATCTTTACAAATCGTTAATAACTAAAAGCGAAAGCGGCTTGTTTAGAATCGCAGGGCGATGGAGTCCCTGATTCCGAGGCGCTTTTTGCCTCGAATGAAGGGGCGAAGCGACCGGAGATTCTAGCCGCTGGAGCTGGATACATAAAAAAGCGCCCTATTACAGGGCGCTTTTTTATTATCATGCACCTCCGTCTGGATACCCACCCTGGTATTCACCTAAATATATCAACGATTTTTCAATTATATCGAACAAAACTTAAATTATATCAACGATTTTTTTAATATATCAACGGTTCGACACAACATATCGATTTACCGACAATCTACGACAAGGACAAACCACCTACATACCCCCTATCCCAAAAACTCCCTTTAAGTAAACCGCAAAAACAAAAAGCTATCGCATATACGCGATAGCTTCTTATTGTACATATGCAGCTAATGCTTCTAAAGCCTCTTCTGCATCTGAACCTTCTGTTGTAATTGTTATCATGCTTCCAGTTCCAATTGCTAAGCTCATAATCCCCATTATGCTCTTTGCATTTACTGTCTTTCCATCTTTCTCGATGAAGATATCTGCATGAAAGCGATTTGCCTCTTGTACAAACAACGCAGCCGGACGTGCTTGTAAACCGTTTTTTAATGAAACCTGAACTCGTTTTTGAACCACAGCTCCATTTCCCCTTTAACCTCTTATTTTTTTACTAACGTTTCCCCCGCGCGTAATTTCTCTGCGATTTCATCGATTTTACGCAAACGATGATTAATACCCGACTTACTAATCTTCCCCCCGGATACCATCTCACCTAACTCTTTCAATGTTACATCTTGATAATCTCTTCGTAATTGTGCAATCTCTTGTAATTTATCCGGCAAAATATCAAGACCAACTGTCTCATCAATATAACGAATATTTTCAATCTGTCTTAGTGCTGCACCAATTGTTTTATTTAAATTAGCTGTTTCGCAGTTCACTAAACGATTTACAGAATTACGCATATCACGTACGATTCGAATATCTTCAAATCTTAAAAGTGCATTATGAGCACCTATAATATTTAAAAACTCTGTAATTTTTTCTGCTTCTTTCAAATACGTAATGTACCCTTTTCTTCTTTCCAACGTCTTACTATTTAAATCAAATCCGTTCATCAGTTCACATATAGCATCATTATGTTCCTTATATAACGAAAAGATTTCTAAATGATAAGATGATGTTTCTGGGTTATTTACTGAACCACCTGCTAAAAATGCGCCACGTAAGTACGATCGTTTACAACATTTCTTCTCAATCAATTCTTGTGATATATTTCGAATAAATGAAAAGTCATCTCGAACGATATGAAGATCAGCTAATATTTCGCGAGACTTCTCAACAAGCCGCACAATATATACATTATTTTTCTTCAAGCGCATTTTTTTACGGACAAGCAATTCTACCGTCACGTCATATCCTTTTTTCAAAAGCGTATAAATCCTTCTTGCAATTGCCGCATTTTCCGTTTGAATATCGATAGATAGACGACGGTTTGAAAAAGAAAGCGACCCGTTCATTCGAAGTAACGCTGATAATTCTGCTTTCTCACAGCATTCCTTCATCTCAAGATTCGTCAACTCTTTCTTTGTTTCTGATGCAAATGACACAGTCAACACCTCCTTATACGATTATTATGGAACAAAATTCTTGTCCTATATGAATGAGGAGCGCTACCTCAAACGAGGCAACGCATATTTATAACAATGAATATAAAATGGACGCTAACTTTAACGTATCATGCCTTACAACATGATCATCATACTTCGCTAATCCCTCTTGAATAACATCAATATTATTTTCAACAAAACGTTCTTCATCCACTACAACTGGTGTAGACATTTCTTCCTCATATGACTTGCGTAATTCACAAGGAATCTCACGGTTATTTACAATTGCAGTATTGATAAATGGTTGCCCTAAATGATCGTGTAACGCCTGCACATGATCAAAAGCAGTATATCCCATCGTTTCACCCGCTTGTGTCATAACGTTACATACATATACCTTCTTCGCCTTTGCAGCAAGAACAGCGTCTCCAATTTTGTTAACAACTAAATTGGGCAATATACTCGTATACAAACTTCCAGGACCGAAAACAAGTAAATCAGCTCGTTTAATCTCAGCCAACGTTTCATGCAATGGCTCTACATCTTCTGGAGTTAAAAAGACACGATTAATCTTCTTTCCGTAATAAGGAATCTTTGATTCACCTGTTACAATTTCCCCATCTTCAAGTTCCGCATGAAGTACCGCACTTTGATTCGCTGCTGGTAATACACGTCCTCTGACATTTAATACTTTACTTGTTTCTGTAATTGCATGGAAAAAGTCTCCTGTAATCGAGGTCATACCTGCCAACAATAGATTTCCTAACGCATGACCTTTCAGTCCGTCTCCTGTTGTGAAACGGTGCTGAAATAAAGCTTCCACCAGTGGCTCTACATCCGATAACGCAACAAGTACGTTACGGATGTCACCTGGAGGTGGAATTTCTAGCTCATCACGTAATCTACCCGAACTGCCACCATCATCAGCAATTGTAACAACTGCTGTAATATCAACAGGATATTGCTTTAATCCTCTTAATAAAACAGAGAGTCCAGTTCCGCCTCCCATGATGACAATTTTAGGCTTTCTCTCTTTTTTCATCCCTTAATGGCCCTTTCTCTTCTCCACATCACGATGAGATACATGAACACTATACTCTGGTTTCAAATGTTTCCCAAGGTATTCTGTAAGCGTAACAGAACGATGCTGTCCACCTGTACATCCAATTGCAATTACAAGTTGACTTTTGCCTTCTCTTTTATAATGAGGCAGCATGAAAGTAATCAGATCCGTCAACTTCTCTAAAAACTTATGTGTCTCATTAAATTTCAGTACATACGAAGAAACTTCTTCATCTAGTCCTGTTAATGGCTTCATGTGTGGAATGTAATATGGATTTGGTAAAAAACGAACATCAAATACTAAATCTGCATCAATTGGAATACCGTACTTAAATCCAAATGACATAACATTTACACGAAATGCTTGCTCAGTTTCTGTTGAGAACAAGTGAACAATTTTTTCACGTAATTCTTTCGGTTTTAAATCCGATGTATCAAGCACAATATTCGCTCGCGCCTTCATATCTGTTAATAAATTACGCTCTGCTTCGATTCCCTTTAACGGCAAACCAGTTGGTGCAAGTGGATGCGAACGTCTCGTTTCTTTATAACGAGTTACAAGCGTACTATCTTTCGCATCTAAAAATAAAATATGAGGAATAATCCATGTACGTTCTGATAAATCATCAAGTGCTCCCCATAAATGTTCAAAAAACTCGCGGCCACGTAAATCAATACCAAGTGCCACTTTATTCATTTTCCCTTTTGAATCCGCCATAAGCTCAATAAACTTCGGCAATAACATCGGTGGTAAATTATCCACACAAAAATATCCTAAATCTTCAAAACTTTGTAAAGCTACTGTTTTTCCAGCTCCAGACATCCCTGTAATAATTACCATTTTTATATCATTATTCTCTGTCATTGTATCCTCTCCTTGACGGTTTAACTCGGATCTAATCGATATGAAAGCAACTCAAAATCTGGGGTATATACAAATGTACCGTAGATTATGCCATTTCCTTTAATTAAATAATCAATAATGTGATAATCTCCTGGCGCCATTGCTAAATCATCAATTTTATCAAATGTATGCCAACCAATGATGCCTTCTTCGCTCTCTAGTTTGTTTTCTCCTGCAAAATCTGTCGCTAAAAAGGAGAACATCATCCATTCAGAAACAACTTTATCACCTTCTTGGATGACAAAGGTGAAGACCCCCTTTAACGCTGGGTTTTTCAAATAAATACCTGTTTCTTCACGATACTCGCGAACAACGGAATCTCTTACAGTCTCACCACGCTCCATTTTCCCGCCTGGTGCAACCCACCAATTTCGGCGAGGTTTTTGGAGTAAGAGTACTTCATTATCTCTAATTAACACACAGTTTGTCACTCTTTGCATGTTTCTTCACCTCAGCTACTTGCAGTAAAATTCCTCACTGCATACTTCTTTCATTATACTATCAAAAACAGTTTGCTACAACGAAGGAGCCAGTCCTCTTTCGCTAAGCATATGCTACTCAGCAATTTTAAAAAAGCTTTCTATAACAAGCAATGTAAATGCTTAGACTTTTAATGAATAGAATGAAAAATCCCCTTAACGCTTTTTATCGCCAAGGGGATTAAAGTACTTATTTCTTACCGAAATAAGTAACAATCGCAAATCCTAAAACAAAGGTAATAATTGAACTTATAATTGAAAATCCGCCAGTCGGAATCCCAGGGAATACAATTACAATCGAACCGATTACAAGTCCAATAATTGCCGCAAATGTCATACTTTTATAACGATCTAATAAAAAACTAATGCCTTTACTACTTACAACAAATCCAACCATAACACCAGCACCGATAACCACGATTAAAGGTAAGTTAAGTGTAGTTAAAGCGTTAATTGCTGTTGGATACACACCAATAATTAATAAAATAAACGATCCACTAATTCCAGGAAGCAGCATGGCCATACTAGCCATCCATCCTGCGAAAAATAAACCAATTGCATTTAAAATTGTTAACGTCGTAATTGGATCTACTGCCTTATCTGGTTTAAAGAAAGCTGTAATCGCAACAAGAATTGCTGCAACTATTAATAAAACGATGTGCTTACCTTTAAACGACGACTTTGCATCAGCTTCCCTCATTAACATCGGTAATATACTAATAATTAAACCGAGAAAGAAAAATTGAGTCGGTTCATAATGATTTGCAAGTAAATATTTAATAACGTGACTTAACGTTAAAAATGCCGCTGCCACACCAGCTGCAAGTGGAATTAAAAATCCTAAATGTTTTTTCCATTCACGACTAAAGAATCCACTAATTGCCGTAAGCAATTGTTCATAAATCCCTAACACAACAGCGATTGTACCGCCGCTCACACCAGGAATTAAATCACTAACGCCCATACAAAATCCACGATATATATTACGCCATTCCATACTGAATAAATTCCTCATTTCTTATAGTGATTTTTTCCGTAAAGTCCAGTATATCAATAAGAAAGCTTATAATCCTTATATTTTTTGACAAAACTTTGACATTTTCACACAAAAAAAGAAGAAAGCTCCTGTCGGTAGCTTTCTTCTCACAAGGTATATTATCCCTTATTTTTCTGATACAGTTTTTAATTCCTCTAATAATTCTTCTACGTAATGTTGTGCACTTTGCGCTGCAATACTACCGTCACCTGTTGCAGTTACAATTTGACGAAGCATTTTTTCACGAACATCACCAGCTGCGAAAATACCAGGAATTTTCGTTTCCATACGCTCGTTCGTTTCAAGGTAACCATTTTCATTTGTAATACCTAGTTCAACAAATGGTTTTGATAAAGGTAACATACCGATGTATACGAATACGCCGTCAGTTTTGACTTCTTTCTCTTCTCCACTATTTACGTCCACAAGTGTTACACTTCCTACTTTACCACTTGCTTCGTTGATTTCTTTTATCGTGTGGTTCCAAATGAAATCTACTTTTTCGTTTTGGAAAGCACGGTCTTGTAAAATTTTCTGTGCACGAAGCGTGTCACGACGGTGAACGATCGTTACTTTTGATGCGAAGCGCGTTAAGAACACACCCTCTTCAACAGCAGAATCTCCACCGCCAATTACGATAAGTTCTTTTCCTTTAAAGAATGCTCCGTCACATACTGCACAATATGATACACCGCGGCCGCCAAGTTCTGTTTCACCCGGTACACCAATTTTTTTATACTCTGCACCGCTTGCAACGATAATTGCACGTGCTTTATATTCTTTTTTACCAGCAATAATTGTTTTGTATTCCTTACCATCGATGACTTCTTTCACATCACCGTATGCATATTCAGCACCAAATTTCTTCGCATGCTCGAACATTTTATTTGATAAATCTGGTCCTAAAATAGACTCATAACCTGGGTAGTTTTCTACATCTTCCGTGTTTGCCATTTGGCCACCTGGAATACCACGCTCAAGCATTAATGTGCTTAAATTTGCACGAGATGTATATACTGCAGCTGTCATACCAGCTGGTCCTGCACCAATAATAACGACATCATAAATTTTTTCTTCTGACACACTATTCACTCCTATCCATTCCTACACAATTAAGTTACCCTCATTATACTGTTAGCATCATTTTTTTCCCAATGATTTGCTTATCTTATGTGTGCGTACGCTTAACAGCTTGCACATACTTTCGGACAGTCGCTACAGATACATTATATACATCTCCAAGCTCCGACTGTGTCATTTTATTTCCTTGTTCGCCGCGTACAATGTATTCAATCGCAGCTGACCAGCCGTACACATTTGTAAATATGTCTCCAGATGTATATAAACGTATGAACGTACAAAACCAAAAGTGTAAACACTCTTCAATTAATTCATCATCTTTTTTCGTATAATTGTATAATGCATCCGCGATTCTCGCGCACTGCTCAAATTGCTGTAAATCAGCTGGAATACTCTTATGACTATTAAGTAAAAAGAAGTACTTTGCAAGTTGTGATACGATGGGAACACCGTTCTTCGCTTGCGTTATATCAAAGAAGAATCCCACCTTCTCCGGCGTTGACAATTCATTCATTAAATATAAAGCTAGCATTTGTTCTTCTAGCGTCGCACTTTGCTGAAATGATTTTCGTAATTCTTCAAATAACACGTTTTGTCCTTCATCTGCTAAATTCAGCGCATTCCACGGTTCTTTTCCCTTTTTATCAGGATGCAATTCCACGACATATTGCCACATTTTTTCAGCTAGTTGCTGATCTTTCACCATATAAGCAGAATATGCAAACCAATAATAAAAACTAACGTCCCCCTCATATCCTTGACGCTTTAATAGTTTGAACCATTTATATGCATGCTCGAAATAACCAATTGTTGCAAGTGTAGTTCCCAGTTTCAAACGATGTTCAAATGAAATCGGATATACCGAAACTAGCTGTCCCGCTAACGCTTCTACTTGTTTATGCTCTCCAATTGAATATAGAAAAATAAGCGTATTACAAAGCGCATGTATATTACCAGGATTTTTCTCTAAAATCATTTCTGTTAACTTCAGTGCTTTGTCTACATTACCAGATTGAAAATGTGCAATGGCTAAATTATTATGACCTGACCAAAATTCCGGATAATCTTTCGTAACAATTTCTAATGTAGCAATTGCTTCTTCCAATTGTCCATTACGAATATAACGATTCGCTTCTTCCTGCATAACAATTAAATCATCTTCATCTTCAATCTCTTCCGCACCCATTGCTTCTTCTTCCATAATCTCAAGAAGTTCTAATGTATCTTCTACGAATTCCTTCTCTTTTGCAACTTCTAAATAGCGATCCGCATATTTCTTCGCCTGTTGAAATAACCCCATATATGCATAATTATTTGCAATAAAATAATAGCACTGTTCAAGTTCTGGATTAGATCTAACTAACTTTAAGAAGATTTGATTCGATTCTTGATATTCACCAGCCTCAGATAATACTGATGCTAATTGACATAAAATAAACGGCTCCTTCTCACTTTGTGCCGCTCTTCGAAAATATTTAATTGCATCTTGCAATTTTTGTCCTTTGTAAGCTCTCATCCCTTTTTTATAAAAGAAGTCCGCTAATTGATTAAAAGAGATAACTTGTCCGTTCTCCTTATATATCCTTTGATTTTTCCCCATATATCCTCCAGTTTTTTGTTTTCTTCGTTCACACATTCTTCTATCTATAAGTATAAACGATTCCGTAAAAAACAAAACAGTATATTATACTCAATTATTTCCTTTTTATTCATAAAAAAAGAGGAGAAATGTTACATTTTCACCATGAACCTTCTCTGGCGGTCATTTGCTCTTTCGTATAAATAATACGCATTGGATTTCCACCTACGAAAGCACCGCTCGGTACATCTCTATGAACAAGTGTGCCAGCTGAGACAGTTGCACCGTCTCCAATTTTCACACCTGGTAATATTGTTACATTCGCTCCAATCATCACTTCATTTCCAATAACGATTTCCCCAAGTCGATATTCACGAATTAAATATTCATGTGCTAAAAGCGTTGTGTTATAGCCAATAATCGAATTCTCTCCCACAGTTATCTTTTCTGGGAACATAATATCCGGCATTACCATAAGCGCAAATGATGTTTTCTTTCCTACTTTCATCCGTAAAAAAGTGCGGTACAACCAATTCTTCACAGATAAAAATGGCGTGTAACGTGCAATTTGGATAATAATAAAGTTTTTCATTACCTTCCAAAAAGACACTGTTTTATACACATTCCATAATGAATTTTCTCCTGAAACAGGATAGCGCGTTGTCCGTCGCAATTAGCTCGCTCCTCTACTAACTTACTTGGACCTTTATGAACGGTTCATATTAGACAAAATCGGTAGCAAATCACTCATTTTATCTAGCATAAAGTCTGGCTTGTAAGCTTCTAAATAAGCTCTACCTTTCAACGTCCATGAAACCGCAGCTGTTTTCGTCCCCGCATTTTGACCACCGACAATATCATGATGATTATCCCCAACCATCAATGCTTCTTCTGGTTTAGCATCTAATAATTCAAGCGCTTTTTGAAGTGGCTCTGGATGTGGTTTCACATGCTCTACATCATCAATTGTCACGACAACATCAAAAAATTCATCAAGCTTTGACAACTGTAATCCCATCTCAACGGTTTGTCTCGCTTTCGTTGTAACAATACCCACTTTATAACCTTGCTTCTTCAACTCTCGAACTGTTTCATATACAGTTTCATATTCTTCTACTAATTCATCATGATGATCATGGTTAAATTTACGATAGCTTGTAATCATCTCTTCAACCTTATTTTCATCAATCTTACTGAAAGTATCATGCAAAGATGGACCGATAAATGGCAACACATCTTCACGCTTATATTGATTTGGATAATATGTATTTAAAGTATGTAAAAAAGAAGAAATAATAAGTTCGTTTGTATTAATTAAAGTTCCATCTAAATCAAATAACACTGTATTTATTCTCATCGCCTTAGTCCTTTCGCCTTCCTGAATATGAAAGAAGCAGCATCTTATAATAAGATGCTACTTGTCTCTAATTTTCTAAATATCTTTTATCAGCTTGCCCCATTTTTCGTCTCACAATAATGAAAATAATAGAAATAACAACAAGTCCAATTGACATTACTTGTGCAATACGAAGTGGTCCTAGCATTAAACTATCTGTACGTAAGCCTTCTACGAAGAAGCGTCCTACTGAATACCAAATTAAATATGTGAAGAATAACTCCCCGCGACGTAAATTCACTTTTCTTAATGCAAGTAGTAAAATTACGCCTGCAAAATTCCATAATGATTCATATAAAAACGTCGGATGGTAGTACACACCCTCAATATACATTTGATTAATAATGAAATCTGGTAAATGAAGACCTTCTAAAAACTGTCTCGTTACTTCATCACCATGCGCCTCTTGGTTCATAAAGTTTCCCCATCGGCCAATTGCTTGTCCTAGTAAAATACTTGGTGCAGCAATATCTGCCAACTTCCAGAAAGAAACCCCGCGTCGCTTCGCAAAAAGAACACCGGTAATAACAGCCCCGATCAAACCACCATGAATCGCCAAACCACCTTGACGAATATTAATAATTTGACTCGGATTTTGTGCGTAATATTCCCATTCAAAAATAACATAGTACATTCTCGCAAAAAGAATAGCGATCGGCACTGCAATTAATACAAGGTCAACAAATGTATCTTTTGGAATACCTAGCCTTTCTCCCTCGCGAGTTGCCAGCCAAAGGCCTAATAGCACACCTGTACCGATAATAATCCCATACCAATACACAGGAAACGGCCCAAGTTGGATAGCTACACGGTCAAGCTGTGGTACAGAAGCTAACAGCATATGTATATGACCTCCCTCTCCAAAGTTTACTCCTGATTTCCTAACTCAATTGCACTCATTAATCGTTCAGAGAACTGCTGTGCTGCATTGACTCCCATACGTTTTAAACGGAAGTTCATCGCTGCTACTTCAATAATAACAGCCAAGTTTCGACCAGGACGAACTGGAAGTGTAATCTTCGTAAGTTCTGTATCAATAATCTTCATCTTCTCTTCATCAAGACCTAAGCGATCGTAATTTTTCTTTTGATCCCAAATTTCAAGATTAATAACAAGTGTAATACGCTTATAATTTCGCACTGCCCCTGCACCGAATAACGTCATAACGTTAATAATACCTAGACCACGAATTTCTAATAAATGCTCAATTAAATCTGGTGAACTTCCGACTAACATGTCTTCATCTTCTTGACGAATTTCTACACTATCATCCGCAACAAGGCGGTGACCACGCTTTACAAGCTCAAGAGCTGTCTCACTTTTACCAACACCACTTTGACCTGTAATTAAAACACCAACGCCGTAAATATCTACTAACACACCATGAACAGCAGTTGTTGGTGCTAACTTACCTTCTAAATAGTTTGTTAAACGACTTGATAATCTAGTTGTCGTTTGAGAAGAACGTAATAAAGGCATACCTGATTCACGTGATGCTTGTAATAACTCATCTGGTACATCTTGATTACGAGTCACAATAATACATGGCGTCTCCTCAGTACAAAGCGCTTTCATTCTCTCTTGTTTTTGCTCTGATGTTAACGTGTCAAAGAACGTAAGCTCCGTCTTTCCAAGAAGCTGCACACGATCTGCTGGATAATATGTAAAAAATCCTGCCATTTCAATTCCAGGTCGTGATAAATCACTTGTATCAATCGGACGATGAATGCCTTCTTCACCACTGATTAACTCCAATTGAAATTGTTCAATTAAATCTTTTGTCCTTACTTTCGGCATATGTATAAACCTCCACTCCGCTGCGGGTTCAGTCTCGTTTGATGTAAAATTCCATTCTATCGGATATTGTACCATTTTTTTCTGGAAACAAGAAATACGGTTTCTAATAAATAGAAAAAAACATTTCATACGAATAATGAAATGTTTTTCTTTTTGTCACTTTCTCTTTTTTTCATATAGAGGTTCAACAATTGCCTTTTCAATTATCATATTAAAAATCGAAATACAAATTGCCGCAACAATCGCTACACCAAATCCTGATATATTAAAAGCATCTCCTAATAATGAATCTGCTATTTTTAACGTAATCGCATTAATAACAATTAAGAAGAAGCCGAAAGTTACAACAGTAATTGGTAGCGTAATTAAAATTAAAAACGGCTTTACGAACACATTTAAAACCGCCAATATAATACTAGCAATAATTGCAGTTTGTATATTTGCTACGTAAAATGCATCTGGTGCAATCCCTTTTAAAAGTCCCGATACAGCGATTAACACAACGCTATTTACAAGAAGTGATACAATCCATCTCATTTCGTCACACATCCTTTTAAACATATATATTTCATCATACGCTAATAGATAATAAACGCAAGTATGATACGAACACTTATATCAACTTATTCTATCTTTCATGCTTGTATACCTACTAACACTTCCTCGCAAAATAAGGACCACACCATCTATGCTCATGTGTTTTTACAAAAGTCCAAGTGAAATCTTTATCTACAATATAGATATCGCCTTTATACATATCGTCTGTCTCCCGTAATATATCATCCATATGTAATAAACTCGCATCTTTTATTAGCAGTACATCTTCACAATGTTGATAGAATATATAGCAATCCTTTTTCACTTCATTATGAAACGCGTTTTCCGCTTCTTTACCCTCTAAACACTTCTTTTTCTCATAACTAAATATGTGCCATAGATAACCACATGCATACTTATCTCCATAAAGAAAAATATCTTCTTTTTCTTTATCACTTAAATGATTTGCAAAGTGATCCTCCCAGCGCTTGCGAAAATATACACCCCAACTTTGAAACTCTCTTACCTTCATATGTTTCTTCCTTAACACCTCTAAAAACTCCATCTTCTCCCCCTATACAATAAAAACCGAGCGTCATTTCCACTCGGTTTTCATCAATAAACTTATTGCGATAACTCTACTTCTTTTATTTTCTCTTTCATTCTTGCTTTATCACGATTTAAAATCTCTTTTAAATACTTACCTGTGTATGAGCGCTCTTCTTTCACTACTTGCTCTGGCGTTCCGGAAGCAACGATTTGTCCACCTTTATCTCCGCCCTCTGGTCCAAGGTCAACGATATAATCAGCTGTTTTAATTACATCTAAATTATGTTCAATTACAAGTACCGTCTCACCGCTCTCAACAAGACGTTGCAGCACTTCTAGAAGACGTGCAATATCATGCGCATGCAAACCAGTCGTTGGCTCATCTAAAATGTATAACGTACGACCTGTAGAACGACGGTGTAATTCAGAAGCTAATTTCACACGCTGTGCTTCCCCACCAGATAATGTTGTTGCTGGTTGACCTAATTTCATATAACCAAGCCCAACATCTACAAGCGTTTGAAGTTTACGCTTAATTTTAGGAATATTGGCGAAGAATTCTACTCCATCTTCAATTGTCATCCCTAACACTTCAGAAATATTCTTATCTTTATATTTCACTTCTAACGTTTCACGATTATATCGTTTACCGTGACAAACTTCACACGGAACATACACATCTGGTAGGAAATGCATTTCGATTTTAATAATTCCATCACCACGGCACGCTTCACAACGGCCACCTTTTACGTTAAAGCTGAAACGTCCTTTTTGATATCCGCGCACTTTTGCTTCATTCGTTTGTGCAAACACATCACGAATATCATCGAATACACCTGTGTACGTCGCTGGATTAGAACGTGGTGTACGACCAATTGGTGATTGATCAATATCAATTACCTTATCTAAATGTTCAAGACCTTTAATCTCTTTATGCGTACCTGGCTTCGCTTTCGCTTTATATAACTTTTGAGCTAACGATTTATATAGTACTTCATTAATCATCGTACTTTTACCAGAACCAGATACCCCTGTTACCGCTACAAACGTACCGAGTGGGAATGACATTTTCGCATTCTTTAAGTTATTCTCTTTTGCGCCGACAATCTCTACTTTACGTCCATCACCTTTACGTCTTTCAAGTGGAACTGGAATAAACTCTTTACCACTTAAATACTTCCCTGTTAATGAATTCTCATCTTGCATAACTTCAGCCGGCGTCCCCGCTGAAACGACCTGTCCACCATGAATACCTGCACCAGGCCCTATATCAAGTAAATAGTCAGCAGCCATCATCGTATCTTCATCATGTTCAACAACAATTAACGTATTGCCTAAATCACGCATTTCTTGCAATGTACGAATAAGACGATCGTTATCACGCTGGTGTAAACCAATTGAAGGCTCATCAAGAATATAAAGTACGCCAGTTAGACGAGAACCAATTTGCGTCGCTAAACGAATACGCTGCGCCTCACCACCTGATAAAGTTCCTGCGGCACGACTTAACGTTAAATAATCTAAACCAACGTTCACTAAGAACCCAACGCGCTCCTGAATTTCTCTTAAAATTAAATGAGCTATTTTTTGTTGCTTCTCCGTTAGCTCTACATTCGAGAAGAATTCTTGTACTTCTTGAACTGAATACTTCGTTACGTCAGCAATCGTTTTATTGCCAACAAATACAGCTAAACTCTCAGGCTTTAAGCGTCCACCTTTACACTTTGGACAAGCTTGTTCTGCCATATACTTTTCCATTTGCTCACGAATGTAATCAGAACTCGTTTCACGATAACGACGTTCAATGTTTGGAATAACACCTTCAAATAAAATCTCATTTTCCTTTACTTGACCAAATTCATTTACATAGCGGAAATAAACTTTCTCTTCCCCGCTTCCGTACAACACTTTATCAAATAAATCTTTCGGTATATCTTTTACAGGCATATCCATATCAACGCCGTAGTGATTACATACAGATTGTAAAAGTTGTGGATAGTATTGTGAACTTGTCGGTTCCCAAGGTGCAATCGCATGTTCATTTAATGATAAATCCCAGTTCGGGATAACAAGCTCTAAATCTACCTCTAGCTTTGAACCAAGTCCATCACAAGAAGGACATGCTCCGAACGGACTATTGAATGAGAACATACGCGGCTCTAATTCTCCAATTGAAAAACCACAATGCGGACAAGCGTGATGTTCACTAAACAGAAGTTCCTCTTCTCCCATAACATCGATTAACACTCGTCCCCCGCCAAGCTTTAATGCACTTTCAAGTGAATCAGCAAGACGGCTTGCGATCCCTTCTTTTACAACAATACGGTCAATTACAACTTCAATGGAATGCTTCTTGTTTTTATCTAACGCAATATCTTCAGATACATCAAGCATTTCACCGTCAACGCGAACACGAACATATCCTTGCTTCTTAATATCTTCAAGTACTTTTACATGCGCACCTTTACGCCCAGAAACGATAGGCGCTAACACTTGTAATTTCGTACGTTCAGGATATTCAAGAACACGGTCTACCATCTGCTCTACTGTTTGTGACGTAATTTCAATGCCATGATTCGGACAAATTGGCGTACCAATTCGTGCAAATAATAAACGTAAGTAATCATAAATCTCCGTTACCGTTCCAACAGTTGAACGTGGGTTACGACTCGTCGTTTTTTGATCGATTGAAATTGCTGGTGACAATCCTTCAATCGTGTCCACATCCGGCTTATCCATTTGTCCTAAAAACTGGCGCGCATACGCAGATAATGATTCTACGTATCTGCGCTGCCCTTCTGCATAAATCGTATCAAATGCTAATGATGATTTCCCCGAACCAGACAATCCCGTTACAACGACAAGCTGATTTCTCGGAATGGTTACATCAATATTTTTTAAGTTATGTGCTCTAGCACCTTTTACAACGATAAAATCCTTGCTCTTACTCACTTTTTTCACCCTTCCGCTTTTAATTCTAATAGTAAATCTCTTAGTTCAGCTGCACGCTCGAAGTCTAACGCTTTTGCTGCTTCTTTCATCTCTGCTTCCATCTTCGCAATTGTCTTTTCGCGCTCTTTTTTCGTCATTTTCTTAGCAGGAGTTGCTTCGTATGTTTCTGTCTCTTCAGCAGCTGTCGTTGCACGGATAACATCACGAACGCCTTTTTGAATCGTTTTCGGCGTAATACCATGCTCTTCATTGTAAGCTTCTTGTATACTACGACGACGCTTCGTTTCTTCAATCGCAATTCCCATAGATTTTGTTATACGATCTGCATACATAATAACGCGGCCGTTTTCATTACGCGCGGCACGACCGATTGTTTGAATTAATGAACGTTCTGAACGCAAGAACCCTTCCTTATCAGCATCTAAAATAGCTACAAGTGATACTTCCGGAATATCTAATCCTTCTCGCAATAAGTTAATGCCGACAAGTACATCAAATTTACCGAGGCGAAGATCGCGGATAATTTCAATACGTTCTAACGTTTTAATTTCAGAGTGAAGATAGTTAACTTTAATTCCTACATCTTTTAAGTAATCCGTTAAATCCTCTGACATTTTCTTCGTTAAAGTCGTAATTAATACACGTTCATTTTTTGCAATACGATCTTGAATCTCTCCTAATAAATCGTCAATTTGCCCTTCAATTGGTCGTATATCAATTGGTGGATCTAAAAGCCCTGTTGGACGAATAATTTGTTCTATTACTTGTTAGTGATAGGTAAGGATTTGAAGTTATCTCTACCTTTTCCCCCACTCCACACCGTACGTGAGACTTTCACCTCATACGGCGCTCCATCTAATTTGTTTATTGTTTAATT
>NZ_JAKUFX010000028.1:0-52868 GCF_022663635.1 Bacillus cereus group sp. BfR-BA-01356
AAATGTTTCATCATATGTTCTTCTAATTTTCCCCATAAAAAAATCCCCCTTATAGTAGACAGGATATAAAGCTTTCTTTTTTCTGTCTACTATAGGGGGAGCATATCATTCATTCGGCTTGTATTAGCGCCAAAGTGGATGATATTGCAGGTGTTGGTTTTGACTTTGCACCTTTTGAAGAAGTGAAAGAAGTAGCGAGCCAGGAGCAATATAAAAGGCTAAAAGAGTTCATGCGGAATTGTAATCCAGAAATGACAAGTTCAGAAATTCTTAGAGCTGTATGGGAGGATTATGAAACGGTTGGATGGGGCGTTATTGAAGTTGTTCGCGATAAGAAAGGTGAAAGTCCGGTAGAGCTTTATCATATACCGGCTCATACGGTACGTGCTCATAAGGACAAAGTACGCTTTGCTCAAATCGTAAATAACAAAGAACGTTGGTTTAAAAAGTTTGGTTATCCCGATGATTATCATCTTGCTGATGGTAGGCCTTTAGGTGCAGAGGATGTTGCAGAAAACGGAACAGAAAAAGCTGGAGAAGTAATTGTTATTCGTAAATTTGGTTCTCGTTCTTCTTATTATGGGATACCTAATTACGTCAGCTCTATAGGTTCAATAGTTGGCTCTCAAGCGGTAAGGGATTACAATATTAACTTTTTCACAGGCAAAACTATTCCTGATTCCATCCTATTCCTTGAGGGAGTCGATGAAATAGATTCCGGAACAGAAAACGAACTAAAAGTATTTTTCTCTGCGGAAACAAAGGGCGAACATCATAAGCTGGCTGTAGTTCCTGTTCCACCAGGGGCAAAAGCAAGGTTAGAAAGGATTAGTCCAGATGTAAAAGAAGGTAGCTTCCGTTTATATAAGCAGGATAGTGCAATGGAAATATGTGTGGCCCATCGTGTACCACCTTATCGCATAGGTTGGGCTATGACAGGTTCGTTGGGGCAAACAACCGCTAAAGAAATGAACGAGATGTACAAGCGTTCTATTATTGAGCCTGGTCAAGAAATCTTAGAACATCGATTGAATAATCAATTGTTCCGAGTGTTTGCCGAAATGTTAGACGGTTTGGATTGGCATTTTAAATTAAACGAAATCGATACAGATGATCGTGAAGCAGATATGCAATATGCAGCTGATGGTTACGAGAAACGTATATTAACACGGAATGAATGTCGTAAAGTAGTGGGTTATGAACCTGTAGCAGATGGAGATACATTCTTTGAAGGTGGTCAATCCGTTTCTCAAATAGAACCAATTGCAAAAGCTGCAGATAATGAGCAAGATAACTTAATTGCTATTAATGCATTTAGGGAAAAGCATGAAGAAGTAGAGAAAGCTATGCAAAAGAAGGTAGCTGATTTTTTTCAGAGCAGGGAAAACGGCTCTTAAACCTGCTTCCCGTAATTCGTATTAATAAAGCAGATGAAGAGATTGATCTTGTAATTGCAGAAGCAGAAGTTGATGAATTTCTGGATAGTGTTGATTGGGATGAGGAACGACAAATGTTTGTCGATGAAGTCACAGACACACTACAGGATGATGTAACAGAGTTTGTACAGAGTGCTATAGCTTCTAACGGTTTAACCTGGATGGTATTAGATCCAATTGGTGACGTTGCTGCAAAATGGGTAGCTACTTACGCTTTTGAATTAGCAAAGGGAATCCATGAAACCACTAAAGATAGATTAAGAGAAACAATGCTAAAGAATCTTAGTGAAGGAATGGGTGTCGATGCATTAAGTGTTTCTATTGCAGATGTGATGTCAGAAGCAAGTAACTACAGAGCAATGATGATTGCACGTACAGAAACAACATATGCCATGAATTACGGCAATTTAATTGCTTATAAGGGCGCAAATAGAAACAAGAAAACATGGCTTACAGGAAATGATGAGCGTGTTTGTAAAGAATGTGGTGGTTTACATGGGGAAACGGTAGATATTGATGATCTATTTAGTAATGGAAAGATGTGTCCGCCAGCTCATCCTCATTGTCGCTGCACTATGATTTCAGAAGAGTAATAAAATACACCTATTTAATTGGGGTTTCATCGTCAAAACGTATACGGCTTTAAATTGGCTGCTATGCGTTTTGACAGTGGAACCCCAATATTTATAGGGAAGGAGGTAAAACAATGGGTTACGAACTGAAAAACGCCGAGATTAGTTATATTTCATTGGTTACAAAAGGCGCTAACGGTCGTCAATTTGCCATTATGAAGAGTACAACTGATAAACAACCAAATATATCAAAGCAAGTTCCAATCCTTAAAACAGAGGAAGAGAAGCAGCTTGTTACAGGCGTTGTATATGAACCAGATGTAGAAGATTCACATGGAGATACAATGACTGCAGAGGAAATAGAAAAGGCATCTCATACCTTTATGGAAAATTACCAACACATCGACAAGCAACATGATGAAATCGCTGGTAAAGGGACAGTAGTTGAAAATTGGATTGCTAAAAGCGACATGACAGTAGGCGAACAAGAAGTAAAAGCAGGAACATGGCTTATGACTGTTCGTGTTGATGATACAGAAACCTGGGAAGAAATTAAAAAGGGTGAAGTTACCGGTTTTTCTATGGGTGGATTCGGTGAACGTGTAGAAATCGCGAAGGTAGATGATTTTACCCATGAAGAAAAAGGATTTATTCGCAAAATGTTTGATTTTATTAAGGGTGAAACACACAAAATCGAAAAAGGTGAAGTGAAAGACCGTTTTATCGATGGGAAACAAAATCGTGATTTACGTGCTGTTTTTGATTTATTCGAAGATGTGTTCTATTGGGAGATTTGGGAGAACAGTCCCGATATCGACCGTATGACAGCCGCACTTGATGATATGAAGGAAGTTCTTACATCTATTAAAGGTGGCTATACCATCGTAAAAGCAGAAGGAAATGGACAAGCAGATGAAATTTTATTAGAAACTATTAAAAAAGCTGGGAAAGTATTATCCCAAAATAATCACACGAAATTAGACGCAGCTCTTTCTTTAATTAATGAAATAAAAGAAGCCGCTACATCACAGGAGGATGAAGAAATGAAAGTAGAAGAAATTGCAGAGATTGTTAAACAAGCAGTAGAACCACTAGCAACTAAGTTAGATAAGATTGAGAAACAAGTGAATGGCGAGGAAGTAGAACCGACACCAGAAGAACAAACAGATGAAGAGAAAGCTGCAGCAGTTATCCAAAAAGCGTTAGAGCCATTTGCTAAACGACTTGATAACCTTGAAAATACTGCTTCTATTCGTAAAGGATTGGATCCGGATGAAGAGTTCACACCAGGACAACAACCAATTAAAAAATCTGTATTCTCAAATCTAAACTTGTAATATAAGGAGGAATTATTACTATGAGCACAATGAATAATCAAGATTTAATGAAACGTTTATCAAAAATCGAAAAAACTATTTCAACAGGTTCCCTTTCTAGCGGATTACTAAATCCAGAGCAGAGCAAAGAATTTTTCCGAATGGCATTTGATTCAACACCATTCTCACAATTACACCGAAAAGAAATGCGTAAAGCAAAGCAAGGTGAGTTAGACAAAATTGCAATTGGCGGACGTATTCTGCGTAAAAAAACAGAAAACAAAGATGATGAATACCGTGCTGGTGTTAAGACTTCTAAAATTGAGTACCATACAAAGGCTATGCGCTTACCTTGGGAAATCACAGAAGAAACTCTTCGTGAAAACATTGAAGGTGAAGGTTTCGAGGATACTGTAATGACTCTTATGTCAACTCAATTAGGTATTGATTTAGAGGACTTGCATTGGAATGGAGACACTGAATCTTCTGATCCGTTCTTATCGATCAATGATGGTTGGTTAAAGAAAATTACAAAATCGTCAGAATCTCATATTGTTGACCACGCTAAATTAGTAACTGGTACAGGCGAAGCGGTAGCAGCGAATGGATTTGGTAAAGGTTCTATTTTTGCTTTATCTGGTGCAATGCCAAATAAATATAAAAATAGCAATCTGCGTTGGATTATGTCACCGAACCGTAGAGAAAAATGGATTGAGTATTTAACAAATCGTTCTACCGGTGCTGGCGATGCTGCATTACTTGGAGCCGGTGACCAAGTTAATAAACCGATGGGATATGGCATTGTTACTGTTCCATCTTTAACAGATGATGTAATTATGCTTGCTGATCCACGAAACTTCATTGCGGTTAATACATACGAGACTCGTGTCCGTAAAACAACTGAGGGTGAAAGTGCAATCATGGAAGACAAACGTTTCTATGTAATTCACTTTGATGATGATGCTGTAATTCAAGAAATGGATGCAGTAGCAATCCTAACAAATATTCCAGATACGTTTGGTGCTTAATAGCCAGGCGTATTTTTTATAAGGAGGAAGAAATTAATAATGAGAGATACAGAATTTTTAGGTTGTTTTAGTTGGGCTTTTCAAGCATTAAAAGATGGTGAAAAGGTTTGCCGTAAGGGTTGGAATACCAAAGGAATGTTCATAGTAAGACAAAAGGGTTATCCGCAAGGGATTCCGTGTAATAAACAAACTGCAGAAGCTTACGGATTAAAAGAAGGAGATTTATTTAAGTGTGCGCCATACCTTCAAATGATGGGTGCTGATGGTGTGTGCTATATGTGGGTGCCTTCTCAAGCTGATTTATTTGCTAGCGATTGGGAAATCTATTAATTTTACAGTGTTTTGAATGTATACTTTTTTAATAATTTCTTATTTTTAACGGAAAACGAGATAGAACCAATAAAACCAACAATACGAATGTAAACTAATATGTAATAGTTTACATTCGTGAAAGGGGTGTTAATTATGAAAGTAGTTACGCTGCGATACGGTGGCACTTACACCGCTTATGGACAAAAGTTTAAGAATGGCCAAGAAGAAACAGTTGCAAATGATAAAGCTGATTATCTTGTAAGTACTGGACATTTTGAACTTGTAAAAGAAGTCGATAAGAAGGAGAAAGAAACATAATGAATATTACCATGCAGGACATTAAAGACCGCGTAAATGTACAGAAGATGCCTGATACAGTAATTCAAGAACTAATAGATTACTATGCGGTTATTGCTATGAAGTATTTAAGAGTTAAGCCGGAGAATCCAATGAAAGAAATTATCCAAACAAGTAAATTAGCCTGGCTTTCTTTTCCTGCTGAATCTATAGCAAAAGTAACTCATGTTAGTTCGAAACAAGATATGACCGATTCTATTACTGTAAATGGGCGTATTGTTTATGGTTTATCTGAAAATCAGTTATATGAATTCGAATATAAGATACAAGATTATGATGATCTGCAGGTACTTATGAAGAAATGTATTATTGATTTGGTTGTTTCGGCAGTAGTTCGTGCTAACTTACAACGAAAAGGTATGAAGACATCGGAGAGTATTGGTGATTATTCGTACCAGATTAGCCCAGAAACGCTGGATGAACCAGCAACAAACAATAAGATACTCAATGGTTTAAAAAGCTTTAGAGCAAGAGTTAAGCCGGTGATGGCTACATGAATACGTACTTCGATGATGGCGATATGGATGATTTATATATTCATGAGGTAGTAGTAAAACGAAAAATGAAAAAGAAACAATCCGCTGGTAACTATGCGGAAGTACCAGTGGACGTTTACGAGAAGATGATTTGCCGTGTAACTACTAATTCTGCTGCTGATAATGAGAGGTTTAAGCGTGATAAACAAAATTTCGATACAACCTTTAAGATATATGCACCTGCTTCTTACATAATTAAACCCAATGATCTTATTTATTTCAAAAATGAAGATGTGGGCGTTGATTATACATTTGAAGTAAAAGGAGAGCCACGTAATCCTGCATTTATGAATCATCACATTGAAATTTATTGCGAAAAGGTATGATTCTATATGGCGAATTCAGTAGAAATTGAGTACTCAAGTAATATGGAGCAAGTAAAGACGCATATTAACGCTATGTGTGTTGAAAAAGTCACAGCAGCATCTATTCATTTACAAAATCAAGTTAAGAAGAATCTCACAGGTAGCCGTAGCGGTAAGCAATACAAAATACCTCATACGAGTCGTAAATATACCGCTTCTAAACCTGGTGAAGCTCCTGCTGTTCGTACCGGTGATTTATTAAATTCGATTAAGTATAATGTCAAACGATCACAATCGGAAGTGTTAGGTGCAGTAGGAAGCGATTTAAAAAAAGCAATTTGGCTTGAAACTGGTACAAGTCATATGGAAGCCCGTCCATTCCTATTAAAAGCGTTTGAAAAAGAACGTAGAGAACTTAAAAGAATGATGGGAGGGTAATACATGTCTAACGCTATTGCAGCTATTAGAATGCTTGTAGAGAACGATGAAATAATAAAAGCTAATCTATCAGAGTATGGTGAAGGCGAGGACAGAGGGCCTGCTCTTTCATTCCAAACTGCACAAGATGATATGGAAATGCCTTATGTAGTTATAAGAATTGAAGCAAATAATCCGGATGACGTTGAAATTATAGACCGAATGATTCTTAATTTTGATGTGTATTGTGATAACGGGGATTATGATAAGGCAAAGTTAATTGCTACACGTATTGAGAAGTTACTAGATAGAGAAGTTGGTTTAAAAGATGATGGGATACTTTCTATACATCGTGCAGGTAAACTGCCGGTACCAGATGAAGACCCATCTATCATTCATATAAATGCGAAATTCCTTGTCCGAACATTTCGAACGGACTTGTATTAGGAGGTAGAACAAATGGCTTGGAAATTGATTAACGGTGTCCGCGAAGGCACGACTGATAATTTCGTTATTGGTCCCGGTGTTATTTACAAAAATTTTAAAAGCATAAAAGAATTAGGCGAAATGGTTGGAGCGACTACTGGCGGAACAAAAGTCGGTTTTGATCGTGAATATTATGATGCAGATATTGATGGTGTCCTTGGTCATTTAGTGCGCGGTAAATGGCTTTTAAAAGATGTACCGCACGTTGAGGTTACATTAGTTGAATTTACAAAAGAAAATCTACAGTTGGCTTTACCTGGGATGACGGTAGATAGCACTACAGAAGAAGATTACGATATTATGAAACCTTCAAATGATATTCCAGATTCAAATTACCATGATATCGCACTAATCGGTATGATTTCGGGTAGTGAATTACCTGTTATTTTCGTAATTCGCAATGCAATGGTAGTCTCATCTATTGAAGTAGATCTAAAAGATGGTAAAGGAACGGTTGGTTTGAAGTGTAAATTTATCGGTCATTATAGTGAAACTGCACCATCTACACCGCCATATGAAATTTATGTACCAAAGAAAAAGAAAACTGCAGCAACTAAAGCGCTGGCTACCGCATAAATGGTAGTCGGTTTTCTATTACATAAAACAAGCTAAATGCTAAAAGGAGAGTACAAAATGGCTTCTATTTTAGAAAAAATGACGAATACCGGTACAGATATTACAATCGCAGGTGTAAAAGTATCAATGCGACGATTAAATGTAACGGACGTTTGGCGATTCGCTAAGATTATTTCGAAGGTTGGACGCAGCGCGATGGCCAACTTCGCTGATTTCGGAAAGGATAAGCAAGAAATGGATGAACTAACAAAAGCAGCAGATTCTCTTCCGGAAGATGAGAAACAAGCGCATTTAGCTGCACTTAAAGAGAAACAGCAACAAAAAGGGTTAGAATTCGCTTTCCGTGTTTTAACGATGATTCCTGCTTGTGAGGATGATTTCACAGAGTTCTTTGCAAGTTTATTAAAGGTAGAAGCTGCAGAGTTTCGTCAATTCCCTCCGGAAGCAATGGTCGCTGTTATACAGGGCTTATTAGAAAGTGAAGACTTAATGACTTTTTTCAACCAGGTCAAGGGACTCGTGAAAATTCAGAGCGAGAAATGGAGCAAATCAGCAGCGGCTCCAATCCTGGCGTAGACGAAAATACAGATGAATATTTAGAGCAAGCCGAACAAAATATGTTACGTGCTTTCGATAAAATACAGAAACGGTATGGATGGACAGATGATTATGTCTTATCTATACCGTATTCGCGTTTAATGGACTTATTTTCTTTCATAGCAAAAGAGGAACAGCAAGAAGAGCTAAATGAGTGGAAGAAGATGGCGTTCATTGGTTTTCAAACTCGTCAGCTTGAAGAAGGTACTACTTTCAATGATTATCTTCAAGCCTTTGGGCTCACTGACAACCAGGGCGATAAAGAATCGTCTTATAAAATGGGTGAAGTATGGACGAAAGAAGAATGTGAAGCGCATGTTGAGCAGATCATGGCCCACTTCCAAGAAGACGATGAAGATGAAGATGCAGAATAAAATGGTTATCGGCCCCGTGAAAGGGGGTGCGTAAATGTTAGCTGAAATGTTCCAACTGTTCGGAACGATTGGTATTAAAGCAGAAGGCGCTTATAAAGATTTACAACAATTCGAAGATCGAGTACAAAAGACTGCAAATGGAATGCATGATAAATTTCAAAAAGCAGGGGAATCAATTAGTCATGTAGGTAACAAAATGAAAGATGTTGGTACAAACATGACAACGGGCGTTTCCTTACCTTTAGCTGGTATCGGTGCTGCCGCTGTAAAAGTGGCTTCTGATTTCGATACTTCTCAAAGAAACATCCAATCTTCTTTAGGTCTTACTGAAAAAGGTGCTGAAAACCTTGGTAAAATCGCAAAAGAAACTTGGAAAGATGGATTTGGCCAGAGTATTGAAGAAGTGGATCAGTCTCTTATAAAAGTGTATCAAAATATGAAAGACGTTCCTCACGAAGAATTAGAAGAAGCTACAAAAAGCGCTATGACATTGGGTAAAACATTTGATTCTGATATCAATGAAGTAACTCGTGGTGCAGGGCAGTTAATGAATCAGTTTGGTATTTCTTCAAAGGAAGCATTCGATTTATTTGCTGCTGGTGGACAAGAAGGTTTGAACTATTCAAATGAAATGTTTGATAATGTGGCCGAATATGCGCCATTGTACAAACAAGCCGGATTCTCTGCTAACGAGATGTTTACCATTATGGCGAATGGTACTCGTGATGGCAGTTATAATCTCGATTACATTAACGACCTTGTAAAAGAGTTCGGTATTCGGGTACAGGATGGTTCTAAAGGTGTATCTGATGCCTTTGCTGAAATGTCACCTCAAACACAAAAGGTCTGGGATAACTTTAACAAAGGTAAAGGAACTTCTGCAGATGTGTTTAATGCCGTCTTAGGTGATTTAGGTAAGATGGACGATAAAGTAAAAGCAAACCAACTTGGTGTTGCTGTATTCGGTACAAAATGGGAAGACATGGGTGCTCAAGCTGTCTTAGGTCTTAATAATGCAAATGGTGCGTTAGGCGATGTCGAGGGCACAATGGGAAAAATGCAGAAGACGCAGCAAGAAGCTTTTGGGGTTCGTTGGCAAAAGTTAATGCGTACTACAATGGCATCTTTAGAACCATTAGGACAAGCTATTTTAGATATTGCAGAAGTAGCCCTTCCTCCAATTATTAAAGCGGTAGAACTAGCTGCAAAGGCATTTAGTTCTATGCCTAAGCCGATTCAAATTGGTATTGTAGCAATTTTAGGTATGGTTGCTGTATTAGGGCCGTTAATTGCCATGATGGGTTTTATGACAAGTGGAGTAGGTGCATTTGTTGGCTCGTTTAGATTCCTGGTACCAGTATTAACAAAAGTACCAATGCTATTTACAGGGATCCTAAAACTTGGCCCTAGATTAATAGGTATGTTCGGAATGATAGGAAGAGCAGTTGCTTTTCTAGGAAGCACTGCATTTGCAGGACTTTTAAAAGTAGGCCCTAAACTTATTGGTATGTTTGGCGCGATAGGAAAAGCTATAGCGATTCTAGGGAAATCAATAGGCGCATTATTAGTAAATCCATGGACAATTGGGATTCTCCTTATTGCTGGTTTAGTTTATTTAATTTATAAAAACTGGGACGATATTGTTAAATACACCAAACAAGCAGTTAAATGGATTGGTGATGCCTGCTCTAAAGGTTGGGATGCCACTGTAAAAGGTGTGAAATCCGCTTGGAATGGGTTGTCTAAGTTCTTCTCTGGATTCTGGGAAGGTACAAAAAAGGTATTTAGTTCTGCAATGTCATTCATAGGTAAAATATTTTCTAAAGCTTGGGACGGTTATGTAAAAGTAGTTAAATTTTATTTTAGCTTAATGAAAAATATAATTACCTTTGGTTGGAATGCTATTAAATTCATCTTCAAATTTGCATTAGATGGATTGAAAAAAATTGTAGATGGCACATGGAAATTCATTAAGGATAGTGTCCAAAAGGCAGTTAACACCTGGAAGAAAATTTTCTCTACTGGATGGAATGCTATTAAAAGAATTTTCTCTATGGCTTTAGCAATAATAAAGCAGTACGTAAAAACCGAATTCGAAAAAATGAAAAATACAATATCCAGTGTTTTTAACACGATTAAGGAAATTGTAAAAAAAGCCTGGGACTCAATTAAATCAACCTTTACTACAGTATTAAAATTCTTAAAAGATTTTGTGAAATCTTCTTGGGAATCTATTAAAGATACAATTTCTAGCGTTATGAACACAATTAAAAATGTGATTCAATCAGCTTGGAATTTTATAAAGTTTACAATCATTAATGCAGTTCGTGAATTTGTTGGGTTTGTAATTAATAATTTCAACAAATTATATAACACAATAACAGATGTTGTTGGCGGTATAAAAGAATTTATTGTTAGTAACTTTAAAACTATAAAGAAAGCAATCACTGGTGCATTTACAGGGGTTGTAGATACTGTAAAAGATGTATTTAGTAAAGTAGGTTCCATAGTAAAAAATGTAGCAAAAGATGCAGTTAGCTGGGGAAAAGATATTATCGCAGGTATCGGTGAAGGTATGTCCGGTATGGCAGATTGGCTTATAAAAAAAGCTAAAGGAGTAGTTTCGGGAATACCTAAAGCAGTATTAAAGTTCTTTGGTATCCGAAGCCCATCCCGGTTAATGATGGAATACGGGGGTTATATTACAGAAGGTCTTGGTGTAGGGATGGAAAAAATGATTCCTGCAGTAGACAAAGCTTCTGAACTATTAAATAAAGCTGTCGTTCCACCTAAACCAATGAAACTAGTAACCGATGTATCTAATCAAATTGGACAAATGGGAGCACGTTCTGCTGATCTAATCGGTAAAACTGCACATCCATTTGCTGGACAAACCTACGTTGAGAAGAAAACAGATAATGGCGTATCAATTCAAAATGCTACATTTAAAGTCTCTGTTGAAAAATTACAGTCTGCAGACGACTTTGTAAAAATGAGAAAGTTGCTACAAAACGTAGTTGCTGATGATCTAATGGGAATGGCGGTGCGAAATGTATGAGTATATTAAAAACATTGCATAGAAGAGCTGGTTCATATCACCTCTTATGGGATGCCACAGAATTAAAAAGTACAATTAAATATACTATTAATTTTTCATGGCCTGGGACATATAACTTTTCTTTTATGTCCCAAGTTCCTATTGGTTCTGATGGTATGTTACCGGATAAAAACTTCATTGTTCGGGTAAATGGCATTGAAAAATTTAGAGCAAGAGGTGCCTATGCCTGGGAATCCAGAGAAATCTTTGTCGGTGCAGGACCACAAACAATTGAATTCACAACAAGCGGTTATGGTGGTGCAGATGTAGCTTATATACGTGACGTTCATTATTACGCTTTTGGTTTCGTCCCAAACATCGCAATGATTGAGCAAACAAAAATGCCGAAATCATTAGACGGATTAAAAAACTATAATGTTATGCATGGTTATCCTCGTTTCCAAAGTAACGGGAATAAAGGGTGCGAGGTAGAATTTAATGTTTTATTCAACGATATCAGTTATTGGCGTGATTTCATGAGAGAAATATACCGCCCTCATATTATTACTGGTGATTACGGTACCTACGGGGGTATAATTCCACCGAATGAAGTAGATGCAATACGAAAAGGAACGCTAGTCATAGCAAAATGCAAATTAATATCTATGTCACAAGCAGGAATAGGAGTTGATGGAATGTGAGAGAAGGATCTATTTCTTTAATTAGAATGTTGGGGAGCTATTTCCAAGTCGGGAATAACTCCCCTAATTTAATTGTTTATATGAAAAGAAGAGACTCTTCTTCTTACGTACAAATACAACACCGTATAGTAGGCTTAGAAGTGCAGGAGAACGCAGATCAGTTTGCTAGTACATTTACTATTACCTTTGCGAATGAATACGGTCAAATGGCTCCTGATAACTGGTATGGCAAGTTCTATTCTATTCAAGAATGGTTTTATAACAGTGAGGTAACAAATACAAATCAACTATATCCTCAGACTGAATTTAAAGTGTCTATTGGCTACGGTGAGGAAGCATTACCTTATATACATGGTTTTGTATCTGATGTGAAGGTAAATGCCGAAAGCGGTACGATTTCAGTTACCTGCACCACATCATATAAAAAAGTTTTACACAAATCAGTTATCCCAACACCAGGATCAGATGAGATCGTAGCACCAACCGGTAATGTTTATGATGTGGTGAAATTCTTCTTTGAAAAAGCCGGAGTTACATTGCACGGTAGCAGAGTAAATATTCCTGGTACCAATCAAAGTTGGATTGTTGAGGGAGCAACCGGTAAAAGGTTTCAAAAGTGGGATGAAATTGTACGCGATATTATAGATACAACATTCCATTATATAAAACATGAACCGGATGGAAGTTGCACATTCATGAAGATGCCGGACTATGCAATTAACGAACCTGCAAAATTTAGTTTTAGAGAAGGGGAAAATCTTATCTCTTTAGATATGCAGCTAACTGACCAGGACATAAGTAACAGTATTGTTGTTAAATGCGGTGATTACGCAAACGGATTTCTTAATTCGTTTCTATTAAAAAACGTATCGCAAGGTGATTTACGGGAGGAAATGGTAGAGGTTCCTTGGGCGACAACGTTCTTTGCAAGAAGAGCGGTTGCTGCAGCTTATCATTTAAAAGCGATTCAGAAGTTTAGAACACTTACAGTCGCAGTAATTGGTGATCCAAGGATTCAATTATTTGATGTTATTTCTGTTTACAATAGAGATTCTGGCCAACAGTGGAATTACTTTGTTAAAGGGATTAATACAATGATTTCTGCAGATGATGGATTCTATCAAACTTTAGATTTAACTGTTAACTACGGTTATGAACCTGCCCCATATACAGATATAACTGGTATTACAGTAAATGTAGATACATTAAGATTAAAGCTTTGGGATTGGGATGTAGAGGATGGCGACTTATTAAATATTTACTGTAATGATAAATTAGTCGCGGAAAACTATTTCATCCGAAACAATCCAACATATGTTGATATTCCACTTGAATATGGTGTGAATATTATCGTATTTGAAGCAGTTCGAAATCCTAAGGGGATTCTTACAGGGCGTTTGCAAGTACTGGATACACAGAATAATATCTTGTTCGATTATGGTTCCTTACCAGATTTATCATTTCCTCGGGTAAATCAAGACAAAGATCACTATTATATCCAACGACCAGCAAAAACTTGGTCTGTTACGAGAGTGAACTAGGGGTGATTCTATGATAATGCAAAAAAACTTATATGATCCAATTATGTATTTGATGAAGGGATTAATCGATAGGCAAATTTATAACGGTGGTAAACCAATGCCTGGGAATGATCCAAATGACGTATTTAAAGAAGGCATGACCGAAGGATATACGCTTATTCGTGACGGTGCCCGCCTATCTGCAGTCGATGGTGATAAATACCTACACTATGATTTAGCTTTCAACGCACAAGGTATGCTAGAAAAGGTCCTTGTCTCACATAAAGTAACTGGAAAAGAGATGGAGCTACAATTAATATATAATGCGCAAAAGCAGCTAGAACGTGTGCAACCACGACTTCTAAACAAAGGTAACGGTATGCTGTCTGATTTACCAATTCCCGATGTATCGTGATGATGCACGGGAATTTTTTAATACACGAAAAAGGGTGATTACTCTTGTTTGAAACAACCTATTTAGCCGGTGGTCGATTAGATCCGCCTTTTCATCCAACTAAAACAGAACCATTCATACCTGGATTCATTATGGATTCTTTTTCATTCCAAACAAATGAAACTACATATACTGTACCTGTAGATATGGAGCTGTATGCAATAAGTGTAAGTGCATCTATATATGAATTAGATGATAAATGGAGCTTAATTGTAAACGGTAAAACGATTTGTAAAAACATATATACCAAGGATATTCCTGAAGGTATGCACTTTATGGTTTATAAACCTTTAGCAGCAGGAAGTACGGTTCAATTTTCATTTAAAAATCAAGGTATCCTTGATAAAACAGTATGGTTCGAATTGCATTTTTTATCATAAAGGAGGGATAGCATGAGTTTTGCTGTTACATATATGGCGGGCGGTAGATTTGACGCTCCTTATTTCCCTACAAAAACGGAACCGTATATAGAAGGTAGAAGAATTGGAATAGATGATGCAGTAAAAAAAGATGAATTCTCACTACCGTTCGATACAGAGTTAATTGCATTTTCTATAGCTGCATCAAGTTATAGTGATCGTGATTATTGGAATCTATTTATCGATGGAAAACAAATATTTAAAAATGTTTATGTAAAAGACGTACCAGAAGGATTCAATTTTTCTATTATTAGACCTATTCCGGCTAACGCTGTATTAAAGTTCGAATACCACAATATAACCGGAACATCCAAAGTAGTAAAACTGAATTATCAACTATTAAGAGATTAGGAGCGTGAAACCTATGGCATATATTGAAAAAATAGTATCAGAAGCAGAATTCCATATGGAGTTAATAAACACCATGATTGAAAATGGATGGAAGAAAGTAAGCAGCTTTTACAAGGTTATTTATAAAGCTACGAAATCGGACGACCCTGTTCATAATTATTGGGCTGCAAAGCATGTAATTTTAAAAAATAGTGATGGTGGTTTATACGGAATTGTTCAAGCTTGGAAGTGGACCGCAAAGACTCAATTAGACATCGATTTTTCTAAGCCTGATGGTAAAACTGCATTTAAAACATACTTAGAAAACAACCCACAATATAAAGATCGTTCATGTATGTATTTATATATGATTGAAAAACTACCAAGCTATCAAGAGGATAGTGTAGTTATTATGGGAGCCGAGGACAAGAAAGAGTTCCAATCCATTATAGATGTAGAATTGGCCGAAGTGATAGCTACAGAAAAAACAGAAATAAACAACGGAAGACCTTATACATATACCGTTTATGACTATACAGATAAGCCTGATTTAATGATGTCGCCTTGGGTTAAATCTACTTTGAGAAACCCTAAATTGCTAAATATAGACGCTGATACAAATTGGTGGCCAGATTCTTTAGTTCGTATTACAGGACAAGTTGATAAAAATAGAGTTGTCCTACTAATACAAGCAGATAAAACGCCAGCATTTGAAAATAATACTGTCCCTGTAACCCCAGTATACATGGGACGCTTAGAAAGCTATGGAAATGACGACACCATAGCAGATGCTCTTTGGGCTGGAACTGCTTACGATGAAGGTGGAGAAAGCTCATCTCACAGCTTTAATTTTGAAAGTAAAACGCCATTTAGGGACGTATCGAACTATATGCCACGCACAAAGAAATACCCTAAATCACCAGGTAACGGCATTGATAACGTAATTATTAAACGTTCCCGTTTTGGCGCAAGGTACCAAGCGCATTATATTGCATGGAATATACCAAGTAATATTATGCCACCTGATCGGAAAGGTGCTAATGGTGGCCAATATCCTACAGCATGGCAAAGCCATGATAATGACGAATATAAGTATCAATTCAATCCATCTTTATATAGCGGAAGAGTTCATACATCTAGGGCTTATATTGTACATCCAGATGAAGGGGTACGTGGTTATATGCCGTATGTTGTACTTCTCTCCCCGTTAGGATTGCTAAATGGAGATAAATTAAAAGTTAGAAAAAATACATGTCCAGATACACACGACATCTACAGATTCTTTACCGTAGATGCAATTTCACCAATTACAAAGATGCCAGCTACTGCATATCGTCCAGCAGGATTAGGTATTTTCGAGAAAACTATATAGGGGATGAATATAAATGTGGTTCGATAAAATTGTAAATTTACAAACCTTACCTACTGAATTAGAAAAGTTATTTGTAGATCACGGATGGAAACGTGATCTATTTTTCCGTATCCGAAGAGAAACCAGCAAATTCATAGATGTGCGATTATTCGAATCCGCTGGAAGTGATTTGGAGCGTAGAAGATTTGGTTTTGCAGTTGCATACGATACTGCTGATTCTGATTTCGCAGATTCAAGATATGTGGCCACTGAATCGCGATTAGGAGATTTCGGAACGGGAGATGGAAAGAAAACAGACTTCATTATTCCTACTTCTCCAATCATTGCTAGTTCCTTATCTGTTTATATAAATAGTATCTATCAAGAAAAAAACACATATACAGTGGATGGTAGAACAGGATTAATTAAATTTAATACACCAGTAGCAAAAGGAGCCAGAGTTACGGGGGAATATCGTTTAGCAAATGACGCCTATGAACCAACAAATGATATTATTTTCTTCACTTATACACGTTACTTTATTGAGAAGGAAGTTAAAATAAGTGATCCAGATGCAGATTTAGGAAATGGAAATGGTACAAAAACAGTATTTAAATTACCATACCCAGATTTTGATGAAAGTCGTTTTGGAGTATACAAAAACGGAACAATTTTAGATGCAAATAACTATACATTTACAGGCGATACAATTATTTTCAAAGTTGCTCCTGCAAGTGCAGACAACATAAAAATCGCGGGTACACGTTTACTAGAATCTAGTAATGGTAGTGATGTAACAGAAATCCTACCCGCAAAGACTTCATTTGACGTACAAAGTACATCTAAAGTCTTAGCTGAAATCTTTACATCCATCAATTTTGTGAATGCTTCTCCATATACAGTCCTAAGTTTGACACCGGAGCAAAGATTTACAAAAGATTGGAAACGTGATTCTGTTGTTTACATGTATGGTAACGCTCATAAAGATCGTGTCGTAATGTTTATGCGAATTGATCCAACACCAAGCCCTGTAAGAGCTTTGTTTGTTCCATTGTACATTGGAAGAATGTATACATTTGATAACAAACCGCAAAAGAATTTAATTATTATGGGCGGCTGCCGTTCTGGGGAAGAATTCAACAATTCTACCAAAAAAATTGGTAATGCAAATATGGACTATGGTGAAAACACATCCGGTGGAAATCTAACGCCTGTTTTATCCCAATCATTAACCGGATCTATGTATCAGCAGCATTACCTTGCATTTATTACCCATAATGCTGATATTGATAGTGGCCAGGGGAGATTTAACCCTTCTATGTATAGCGGTAAATACCATTTATCACAAATTTACATTGTACATCCTAATGATGGATATGTAGGAAAACTTGACGATGTATACGCAGTACATCCAAAAAATATTCAACAAGCAGATGAGCTTGAAATTGAAAAAACTGTAACAGATGAAGTGATTGGTAAAGGCGATGGAACTAAAAAGATATTCCATTTAGAGCACAAACCAAAAGAAAATACATTGAATCTATTCATGGATTGTAAGGAAGTTCCTAAAACGGATTACGATTATAATCCGGAAGATAAAACTGTAACTTTTAAGGAATACCCTGGTGGTGAAATTCTAGCTAATTATCAAATGGCGCAATTATATCGCTACACACTACCAACAACAGCAGTTTCTCCATTCACAAGTAAGTTTTCGCCTTTTAATCCAATTGGCCTAGCAATCTATAAAGAAGATATTTAAACAAGAAAGGGGGAAGGCAAAAGATGAACGAGAAAAATTATTCGATTGCTGCCCCTTCTTTATTTATAAATAAAAAGAATCATATAGTTTCTGTTAGTCCAAGTCTTTCGTATGAAAAGACTTATTGTGTTTCTATTTCAATTGCTAATCCTTTCGGTGAAAACGTGCATGAGTTTCCTGTAAGTATGCCACCTAATTCAAGGTTTAAGGCTGTTAAAGAGGATAATGCAGGTGTATTCGCAACAAGAGTAAACAAAATTAAAGGTGTCTTCTCTGATGTAATTAACCAGGCTTCCAGGGACATTGAAGTTGAAGCAAGTATTACAACGTTAAATGCTTTTGATATAGATCGTAACGTTAATATAGATATTTCTGAAATGGAAAACCTTACACAATCAAGATGCTTTGCAATAGATATTACAGCTGATGAGTCAGCGCAGCAACGCAGCCGTATTTTTGATATGGGCCATGTGAAAGAAGAACTTGCAGATAAACCATTTGATACGCATGAAACCACAATCGTAAATGAATCTATTATGTCTAGAACTACAGACGAATATGAAATGAATGAAGTCATAGAAGAGCTTCTTCATAAGAAAATTCGTGAGTTTGCTACAGAAGTAGAAGAACTTCCCGAATGGGTGAAAGTAGCTCGTGTATTGTATGGAGAAAAATTCTACGAAAGTATATTGGCAGACCGAAAAGAAAAAGAACTGCAGTCTAATATATTTGAGAATGGCACAGGTGAGATTGTAATTAAAGAGTTAACTGCAGTAACAACACATCCTTTAGAAATGGCGGATAGATGTATTCATGAAGTGACTGCTTCTTATGAAGAATATGATTTATTTAACGATCTAGGAATACCTGTTTATTTACCTGATTATGATTTATTTGCAAGAATCCAAAGAGAATTAAAAGCAAATTATACAAAATTTGATACTGCAGATAGAAATATTATTCAAGTTGATGGAGGTTCAATATCATTCGAATTAGCTGAAAGAGAATATATAGAAATACTAGCAGCAGTTCCAACAGACGAAACATTTATACGAAAAAACTTATCTTTGGAACTAGAAACCTTTGATATGGAAGATTCAAAAAGAACTCAAAATGAAGTAATAGCATCCTCTGCACGATATGAACAGGCAAATAAAATTTACTCATGTCACGAAAGTGAAATTGAAGATGAAACACAATCAATTCGAGTTACGAACGAATTAACCGGGAATTCTATCGAAGTATTGGAATCGATGGATAATAAGGGCCGTGAACTTACTATTGATGTGGTCGATACTGCATTTGATTTCGTTTTAACTCGGGATCTTATCGCAGAAAACATTATTGGATTTGATAATGCTACTCGTGAAAAAGAACTAATCCATACCATAATAGACAATGAAGCTAATGCTTACAAATTAGTGCCAGAAGTAATAGCAGATTCCATTGAATCACGGGAGTTTAATAGAAAATCACAGAATATCCTTTCACACATTACAACAGATGAATTGAGCACACGAGAAAACAAACAAATTGATGTTATAGAGGGAGAATCCTCTACAGCAGATAGAAGTGTTATTGAATTAGAAGCCAAAAATGAAGAGATGGATTTATTTGAAGGTATGGGATTACCTGTTTATTTACCCGATTATGATTTATTTGCAAGGGTTAAACGGGAGTTACAAGCAACGACGGTGTTGTCCGATATAATGGATCGTTCCAAAGTTACTATAACTTCTGAAATAGTTGATAGCATTGATATGGAGCGTTGCACCCCAAATATCATTACGGATGTGTCCGGAATAATAGATTTTAAAAGACCTGTATTAGAATTAGATTCACAAATAGCTAATGATTATGATGCAGCTGACACACCTGCAAAGCAGTCTTTAATACTAGAATTAGATACATTTGATAGAGATGTAAGTGTAGCAACTGATATAGAAAAATTCGAGCGATTTAACAGGGATACTTGCATAGAAAGTTCAGTGGAGGAATTTGAACCAGCGGAAAAAGTTCTGGGAATTGATACTGAAATCATCGAAAGTGAACTGTTTATTATTAATAAATTCATTGATACCGAGTGCATACAATTTGATGATTTTATTGTTAATAATATTTACCCTACTGAAATCATTGAAGTTGATGAAAATAGAAAAGTTCAAAAAGAAAAACCGAAACTATGGTTACGTCATAGCCGTTCTTCTTGGTGGACAAATTCTAATTGGAAGAAAACAAGATAGAAGGTGATGAAATGGCCACCATTGGACAAGTGTTAAAGACACCCGAACTGGGGTGGAGAAGATATGACTGTAATTCTCAAAATTTCTCACTATTTGATACAGATTTTGACCTAAGTAGCTCTGACCGATTTTACTCCGGTATTACAAATGGCCAATATATACGATTCAAGTTTTTTGGTAAACAGCTACGTGTTATTGCGGAAGTTTCTAATCTTCCTGGACAAGTTTCTATATCGATAGACGGAAATAAAGATTACTTCTCTTTAAATAGCAAAGCAGATGAAAATTATGTTTTAAAATATGAAAAGCAATTCACGGAACAAGCAATCCGTGAGTGTATTATTAAAATCGAAAACAACAATATATCATTCCATAGGTTTAACGCTTTTGATATTGATAGTTCTGGATACTTAATTGATTTTATGAGAAAAGTCTCTTTATATAAAAAAGAAGCAGGGAAAATATTTATAGAGGATTTCGATTCCATAAACCCGGAATGGATTATATCACCGTCCGAATCTTTTAGTATTGCTGCAAGAAAAGGCTTTATAAGATTGAATCATACAGCAGATAAAGATGTAATGTTACTAATCAACAAACCGCAAGGAGATATAGCGATACAAGTCATTGCTGATTATACTCCCGATGTTGAAGGGGATAAGGGCGGATTGATTATATATCAAAACGCTGATAATAAAATAGAATTTCTTGAATCTCATTCTATTAATAGTTCTAAAGAACACAGGGAATGGCTTGCTACTTCTACTGGTGAACAATGGGACTTTTATAGCAAGGTAGATGCTACCTTTGATTATGCAGATAGCGACAAATTAGAAGCGACTAAAATCGGTGTTGTATTAAAGAAAGGTGTCGCAGATCCATACAAGCCGCTAGATATTGATCGTATCATTATCACGAGTGGCCACAAATTAAAGTTAAGACAACTGTTCCCAAATAACAGAGTAATTTTAAGAGATGAAAATGGCACTACACTATCTATTAATCAAGTGGGCAAATTAAATACCGGTATAGATATAAACCTACCATCTTTAGAGTTCCAAGGAACCATTGAAGTTTACGATGAACAAAATAGCCTTATAGCAGAAAAGAAAGCCCTATTTTATGGCGGTGACATCTATAATATGGGTTCTCCTTTAAAAATCATAATGGACTCTAAAGAACTAAGCGATACTGATCCAACTAATTTAGGAAATATGATTGAGGGAAAAAGAATCATTAAAATGATGGTCCAAAATGAAAATTCTGTAGCTGTTCATAATCTCAAAATTTCTATTGAGCAATACATGGAAAAGGTGGGATATACGTGGGCAAATATTTCGTTAGATAACTTAGCTTGGGTAAAACAAATTTCAATAAATACATTAAGCGCAAATAGTTCTAGGGAGTTTTGGGTACTGGTAACTAAAGATTTAAACTACATTGGGTTTGAACCTATTTTATTTAACATTAAATTGCAACATGATTGAGGTGTTTACATGGGTACCGAAATGAAAATCAATCGTTACAAAGGAACTGTAGGTGATAGTTCATCACCCGTACTTATCGAAAAATCTGAACAAATACTCGTGCAAAACGGACAAACTCAATACCTTTCAATGAATATGGAATACAACAAATTTGATATTCGAACTATTCATGTAACAAACGATAAAGATGTTGAATCTATTATTTCAATTTTTGATAAGAAACAAAATGGACTACAGATATATAAGAGTAATCAAGAGAAGAAAACTTACGATATATTAGCAATCCCTTGCGAAGATAAAGATAAAACAAGTACTGCTCATGTTTTTATTGAAAACAAAGGAAATGAACCAACTTTATTTACAATAATCATTAAAGCAGTAAGTTTAAAATAAAGGAGTGTTTTTTATGACAGAACATATATTCAAGAGATTCACACCATTAAAAAAAGATATATTCGACCTTGTTATTAACGAAATGTTGCGTGTTGGGTGGAAACAGTTAAACGCTAACAAAGAAAATGAAAAAGATATCTACATGATGTACTCCGACGGAAATGACGGTAAAAAAAACATCTTCATAGAATTTAGTCCATATGATGGGAGGGATGTAGAAAATCGTTCCGATAAGTCTAACTATGATATAAGGAAAACTTTATATTCAGATTCATTTTTCAGATTTTGCACTGGATATGATAGTTCGAAAGGCAGAGGGATTAGCGAAGATTATCAATACCCTGTATCTTGGTATAACGGCCGCCGTAGTTACTCTGGTGTTTCTGCTGGAGACGGACCACAGGTTGATCCTTTACTTACAATAGAATTATATACATTCATTGATAAAGAAAAAATTATTATTTGTACAATTCCACCAAGTAGCCTAAGTAGTTACCCAGTAGTATCCTATGTCGGTGTTTTAGAAGATTTAATGCTTGAAGAGTTACACGAACCCTATACAAGAGCATTAACTTGGTATTCAAGCGCCTTTTCTAGTGCCAGCGAATCAAATACAGGGCTAACTTTTAGTAGGCCTAAAAATAGTAATTGGACACAAAAGGTAGCTGCATATCGAAGTATATGGCTCTCTATACCTATTCCAAGAAACCCCAATATTGATAATAATTTCATTATGTTACCTTTTTACATTTCTCATAAGGACTATGGAGTTAGGGGAAAACTTGGCGGTATATACTCTACTGCCGATATAGGGATTGTAAGTGGAGATATCTTGGAGGTGGAAGTGAACGAAAAGGTACAAAAGTTTAAATATGTAAACGCAAAAAGTAGTTATGGATCATTACCTGCTCCATTAGCATTTCGCATAGAATGAGGTGATTAAAATTAATATTTTTAAAGCTTCTATTTTTGATCCAGACTTACAAAAGATGAACAGGTCAGCATTACAGAGAAAGGGCACAATAATCGACAATATCATTCAAACCGGAAATAGAAAAACAGTAAACAGAAATGGATATATTTTCAGAGATAAATCGATTATCCAAAATGATTCAAAACAAGAAGTGAACTACCCTCGTCAAGAACCATTAGAGCATTCTTGGAAGAGACTAAATACGTAAATTCTAAGCGTACAACAGTAGGCTTTTTTATTTTGGTCAAAATTTGAAGGGAGGTGAGAACTTGGAACGAATTCACGAACTCATCAAGGCACTGAATATAAGCGATGTTATTACAAGTACTCAATTTAAAGTAGGTGGTGCTATAGGTGGTGGATTAGGAACAATAATTAATTTGTTATACGGTAAAGCGAACTTAATTTGGATATCGATCTATTGCTGGATTATCATGCTCGACTGGATTACGGGTAGTAAAGCTTCAAAGCTAGATGGAACATACTCATCACAATATGGAATTGAGGGCATCACGAGAACCGTGGTGCTTTTATCATTACCAGCTCTTGCACATTTATTTGATATTGCTCTTAAACTACCTGATTTCTTTTTCTTCATGGTAGTCGGTGGATTGAGTTACCACATCTTTAATAGTTTCGCAGCAAACTGTGCACGAATTGGCTGGGAAAAATGGATTCCTGCATGGTTATTAGAAAGTGTAGCATCCGAAATTCAAGCAAAGATCCAAAGAAGTGATGCACGAAAAGAAAAACATACTACCAAATAAAAAAATACACGCCTTACATAAGGAGAGCATTGTCAAAAGACGGTGCTCTTTTTGTTTGGCAAAAAGGGGAAAATACACAATGAAAAAACCAATTAAACTATTTAGCTCATTATTTATGACTCTATTACTCTTATTTTCGTTTGCTACGGCTTCATTTGCCGATAGAGTACTAATTATCCAAGACTTACCGAAACAAGCATATCGCTACGGTGTGGGCGCTTATGAGGGCGTTGTTGCACATAGTACTGCAACACCAGAAGCACCAGCTATTAACATTCGAAATTATGAAGCTAGAACATGGAGAAATGCATTTGTACATTATGCTGTAGATTGGAACGAAACAGTCCAAATCGCTGATACAAAATATGTTGCTTATGGTGCTGGACCAGCTGCAAATAAAAGATTTGTTCACGTAGAACTTTCTGAAACTAGCAACCCAGATAAATTTAAATCTTCTTACGAGCGTTATGTAAAACTATTAGCTAAGATTTTAAAAGATAGAGGAATTCATCCAAGCAAAGGTTTATGGACACATAAAGATATTACTTACAAATTAGGTGGAACTGACCACGAAGATCCGATTGATTACCTTCGCAGTCACGGTGTATCAGAATCACAATTCAGAGCGGACGTACAAAAGGCGTATGAAGGCGCAACAGTTACAGTTAAACCAAAACCACAAGAACCATCTCAAAACGTTGTAGGTGAAACAGGAGTAGCTTATATTGATGGATTTAACGTAAATCTAAGAAGTGGACCATCAACAAATTATGGTGTTATCCGTCAATTAAATAACGGAGAAGCATATCAAGTATGGGGAAAACAAGGTGATTGGTTAAATCTTGGCGGTAACCAATGGATTTATAACAACCCATCTTACATTAAATATCAAGGAGGACAAACTACTACTTCAAGTTCTGTAGTAGGAAAACGTGTTGTTTCTAAAGTGGACGACCTTCGCTTCTATGACGCTGCTTCTTGGTCTGATAAAGATGTAGCAGGAACGGTAGATGAAGGACTTGGATTTACTATTGATGCTAAAGTATCCGTTAATGGTTCGCCACAATACAAAGTACACAACAGTAAAGGCGTAACATACTATATAACTGCAAATGAAGCCTATGTGTATGTGAAGTAAGGAAAAGGGTATGCCCAAATTTGGGCATACCCTTTTTGTTTATAAGATATATCGTTACAAACCCCTTTAAATTAGCATATACCATTAATATTAATTAGCCTTTTTATAATCCCTAGAAATGAAAAATAAAATCAAAACAAATAAAAATAAACTTATATTTATACAATTTTTCCAAAAATCACTTTCTAAAAAGTAATTAACTAAAGTTAATATCAATAAACAAAATGCTCCAATTATAGGTAAACTATTTCTAATCTTTTTTAACATAACATCCTACCTTTCTATAAAAAACATTTTTGTAAATATATAGAATATATGTTACTATTAACCTGTCTTATAAAATTGATTATAAAGGAGAAAGATATTATGTTCAAACAAAAGACATTAACTATTACTGCTGCATTTTTACTATTTGGTTCAATCTCTGCTCCAATTGCTCAAGCTGCAGAAGTCTCAACATCTATAGAATCTCCAACTAAGGCTCCATCTACCGAAGAAATTAACTTTACAGAAATCGAAACAGCTTTATCAGCTATTGAAAACATACCAAATGAAGTTTTAGGTCAAGGAAACGAAGCGATAGTTCAATGGTTCGAAACAGAAACTGGACTGAATGTTTCAATAGAGAACGATATATTAAAGTTTAATAGTATTTCAGCAACACAAATGAGAGGATTCAATACATCTGGATGTATTGCAGCTATAGGAATTGCTTTAGTTACTAATGGTATTCCTCTTACAAAAATTACAAAAGTAAAATCAGCTTTAAATGCCCTTGGTGGTACAGCAAACGCAGTTAAAAAAGTAAAAAAATATTATGATAAGTATCGTTTTAATGGTTTTTCTCGGAATGATTCACTAAAGAAAGCATTAAACAGCGCTTCTAGTGGACTAGCTAAAGATTTACAGAGTTCATTACTAGATTTCTTTAATTTAACTAACGTAATTGCAAATTGTAGCTAAAAAACAAAAAAGACTGACTATTTGGATAATCGCAATATAAAGTACATAACAATAGGGGTACAACATACTATGTAACTGCAAATGAAGCCTATGTGTATGTGAAGTAAAGGAGGGCCTACTCTATCACGAGTAGGCCCTTTTTTGTATATATTTTAAACGAATTAAATTAACCACCTGTGTGACCATGCGAGTATTGTACAACTTCTTCAGAGGATACTTTTGTTTCTTTTGGTGTGTTTGCATTTCCTAAGATTAAGGTAAAAGCAGTAAATATTCCTAACGAATAAAGAATTGTTTTTCTCATTTTATTGCCCCCCTAAATGATTTTTTTCGCTCATTGTAGAACATAAATAGAAATACTCACTTGCCTTCACATGATTATTTTCACGATAGAATTTTAGTGCTAATTTTTCATTATATTCCTTTACATACTCATATATATTTTCTCGTTCAAAATACACATTACCTGCTAATACAATTTTTTCTAATTCTTCCGCACATACATCTTTTGCTATTGCTTGTGAAATTTTAAAGTGATGTTCATATTCTTCATTTTTCAGATCCGCACTAATTTTCAAGCCTTTCTCAAACAATTCTAATGCTTTTTCTTTTTCCCCGATTTTTTCATGTTCACATGCTGCAATCAATATAGCCTTATAATCATTTGGTAATTCTTTAATGACTTCTGAAAGGTGAAGAATAGCTAAGTCTGATAGCTTTTGGTTTGCGTACATAAACCCTAAATTGTGACGCACATATAAGATAGCCTGTTCTTCTTTTTGTTTTTGGAATATATTCATTGCAGACATAAAAAATTCCTCAGCTGTTTCAAACTCTTTTAAATGTGTACAGATAAGACCAGATACGTTATTGCAATATCCTATATTTAGTTCGTATCCGTTATATGTAGAGAAGATTTCTTCCGCTTTGGAAACTTGTTGAAATGCAGGTATATATTGCTGATGGTGACAGTTAAATGTAGCAAGTTTGAAATAAAACTCCGCATGCTCTAACTGATCTGGTATATCCCTTAGTTTTATTTCAGCCTTATCATAGTAAATTTCAGCTAAGTTGTAGTTTCCGATTATCGTCGAATGCATCGCCTTAAAAAAGTAATAGTAATATATAAGAGAATCATCTGCTGGAATATTAAAAGATTCGATTTTGTTGAAACTATCTTTTCCAATACTTAAACTATCAATTAAGTATTGATGACGAAAATCTAATAGAGAGTAGTATAAAAGTAAATTTTGATCTTCTTCCATAATTTTTATTTTTTTATCAATTTCAGTTTTTAATAGATATGCATTTTTTAAGCGTCTAGCGCGAATTTCAATGTACCATTCATTCAGCATTTGCATGATTTGTTCATTTGTTTGTGCCTGAACCTCCATACAACAACCTCCTCTTTGATTGACAATGTTTATTATTTCCATCTATTTTAACACGCCTATAGATATATATAATTTTAATAACTTGATATAATATATGCAGAATATTCAGTTTTTATAAGTGTATATAGAAATCATATTTTAACATATATCATTTAATTAAGACCATATTAATTTAGAAATAACATAAGTAACAGCAGGAAGAAAAAACATAAGCGATAACGTTCCATAGTACCAAATACGGTCTGATTTACATTCTTCAATACCAAACCACTCATTTAATCCCTGGTACTTTTTCGCAAAGAATGAGCGGATTGTTCCGAACAGTTCCTTTTTTCTACGTGTTTGTGATAGAATAGGCTCACTATTAGTTAATTTGAATAGGGTATTTGACATTGTTAAATCATCCTTTCAGATTTTCGAAGTGTAGAGAACGCTCTTTCGTTGCCGCCAAGCTGTGAAGAGTGTTCTCTTTTTGTTTAATTAAAAATCCATTTCTTCTTTATCAGATTCATCAATTCCACCTTCAATTACTTCGGCTTCTACAATTGTTCCTTCTGATAAAGTGGGTTCGTCGATTTTTGTTTCCTCTTGTTTTTCTGCTTCTGGTTTCACAACAATAGATCCATTCTTCATTTCCTCTAAAGTAGATTCTATATTGTTTAACTTGTCCATTAGCACACGAATAAGTTGCTGATCTTTGTTTTGATTTTGCACTAAATCAACAACATATTCAGTTAAATTTCTCTTTGATACCTTTTCGTTTAGAATCTCATAAACGTTATCGGGCATATTTTTGCAAGTTAACTGCATCTTTTTGCGTTTTTCCATCTAAAACACACCTTATGCTTCTACTTTTTTTGTTTCATCAATACTACGTAACTCCAAAGCATTTAAATTGATTGTACGAGCTGTCGGAGCGAAGACTTCGTTATCTTCTTCCTCAATAATGTCATTTAAGAAGAAATGATTGTTTTGAGCAGCTTCTTCACTCATATATTTTAATAGACTTTCTTTAATGTATGGATCTAAAATTGGTGCTTCTCCACCAAAGTAAACGAATTTCAACACTTCATCGCTAGAAGCTGGGATAAATTCATTTAATACTTGAGTTACAAGTAATCTTGCATATTCATTTAACATTTCTGTAATTTGATTTGTTAAATCAGTTTCTTCACCATTGTTTTCATTTTTAAGCTTGTATGTCTTTTCCTTGTAATTTTTTACAATAAAGTTTTCAAATGAACGTAGGCTACTGAATTGTTCTATTAATTTTTCTGTACGGAATTCTTCAATATTACCTAAATACGGCTTAATATCGATTACTTTAAAAGAGTCACGGCTTGTTGGAGTTGTTAATCCAACACCTAACGCTACTGCATCTGTTGAACCACCACCAATATCTACTAGAACTACTTTAGAGTTTTCAAATTGAGTAGCAGATTTACGTTTTTCAATAGTAATTGCTTTTGCGTTATCATCTTTTTTAACCATTCTATATTTAATAGCGTGACGAGCGATTTCAGATTCAATTCTGCATTTTGCTTGTTTAACATTAATTTTTAATGTGCGTTCCATTCCTGGTGTATGTACTGTTACAACGTGTTCTTTTAAGAAACGGTCCGCCATTTTATTTTGAGCAACACTGAATTTAGACTCTCGTTTTAACAGCCAAATTGGTAGCATCATGCTCATGTATTCAATGTCAATCTCGTTACTATCCTTATTCCCTTTCAGCGCGTGATAATAAGCCACGGCACTTAAAAATGATACGTAAGGAATTGGACTTTTAATTTTGTCATGCATCCGTTTAACATGTACGTTTGATATTGTTTGCGAAACTGCTGCTTCACCAACTAGGAAATACTGTTCTTCTCCATCAATCGTTGTAGAAATTAGCATTTTCTTTAAAAGATCTTTAGGCTCTTTAACAGATTCTACAAAATACGTTTCCGCTTTTTGTTTACTAATAGGTGCTACGTTTGTTGGCATCTCAAAATAGTAACCATTTACCATGAAATTGTTATTACTGTTACCAAAATCACCATTAAATCTTGAGATATTCAAGACATTTGATACATCCATTTTTCTTCCTCCTAACAATAAGTGGTGCTTAACCACTACTTATATTTTAATTCTACCATAGTTTTCTAGAATTTCAATAGAAACCATTCAATAAACACCACTTAAACACCACTAATCTATAAAATTCACGATACAAGCACTACTTAAACACCACTAGACTCTAAAAAAACAAAAAAAGAAGTAGTAGCAGGGCTACTTTAGCCAAAACTGCCACCACTTCTTTTTTTGTGTTGCTTTTATTTCTAGTAATATACCTTTTTGCTCCTGCATTTCACGTACTGTCTCCATTAACTGCTGATCTCGTTTTTCCAACTTCTCATCGATGTATGTTTTTAAGGAGCTTAACTCTTCACGAAACTGCTCACGATCCTTTTCTAGCAGTTGTACTTGTTGTTGTAACTGTTGCAACTCTACCGGCGTGTGTGACGGCTCAGCCGTAATAACATCTGTCTCTTTTAAAACATGTTTTGTAACTTCCGCAACGCAATCGACTAAAGCCATACCAGATTTAGCATGTAACATTTGCAACTGTTGCATAAGTTCCAAGTCTTGTTCCGAATATCGTATTTTACCTTTTTCTTTAGTAAAACGAATATCGTGTGCATAAAAGAGCGTGTTATATTTTCGAAGTGTTTCAGTCGCTATTCCAAGTTTCTTTGCTACCTCTGCAGTAGAATAGCTCTTTTCTTGCGATTCCCCCAAAGACACTATATGCATGGTAAACACCTCCCATATCTAATTTCTAGTAAGGGAGGGGATTCCCCTTGTCTTCGTCAAAAAATAACAAGAATCCCTTAATGATGTATTTTAAGTTAAATATATTTATACGGTGCGTGAAATTTTATATTATAAAATATATATTTCTCTTCGATTAAAAAAATGGTAGAATATAGATACCCAGAAAGTTCTATGTAGTTTGTGAATGGAAGATCGTCAGTAGTGACGGTCTTCTTTCTTTGTGTATAGATACTGTCGATTAGTCTTTTGTCACGGGAAACGCGTGATTAACATAACTTATTATATGTTTTGTTAATTAGGAGGTACTTTATGACTAATTCAGATATGATTTTACGTTTACTTACACAATTAAAGATAGAGCATCAGGAATTGAAAGCGCAGTTAGAAAAATTACAGTTAAAGCTGACAGCCCTTGAGAGGGGGAACTCAAATAAAAAAACAGTTGTTGCCAAACAAAGACGACCTTCTAGATTCCCAACATCTTTTCATGAGTGGAGAACATCTAATAATAGAGATTAGAGATTCTTGCTATAGAGGATGTAAAAAATGAAGTTCACATACTTGTGTGGATGTATTATAGAAACTGTGTATAAAAAAAGACAACTCTCATTTCTAGCTATAGAATAAGAGTTGTTTAAATATGGACAATTTAATCATCGCATAAAGTAAGGATAATTTTATATTATCATATATATTACAGATTAATATTGAGAAAGTTTTATATTAGATTAAAATGATGCAACCTATGAGATTTAAATTTACTCCTGTACGATTATAAGCCCTTTGCTGTTTCAACAGTCTTTAGCCTTTACACTAAGTATATTTAGATAAATAACCATATCCAGATTACGATTATACATACTGCAACTGGAGCGAATAATTGTCGAAATAACTCTCTGTCAAAATACCTACTTACAATTATTCCTAGGAGGGCTATGATAACTATAGGGGGACCAAAATATAATAAAATCTGGCCGCCTATATTATTCATACTTTGATTAATAAGTTCAGTACTAAATGACATATACTATTTCCTTTCTTCTATGTCTAACAAGATTATTTTTTTAGTGCATCAATTTTATTATAATACGGTGCCTTATTAAATTATTTAGCTAAAAACATTGTACAAACCTCCTGAAGCAATTTTAAACCATCTCGTATAGTTTTCTATCCTCTAGTAATGAAAAGGTAAGAAAGAGTTGGTACGTCATCTGTAATCTATCAAAGATTTCCGTCATACTCTCCAGCAATTTCAACCTCTGCATCAAGTAGTTCTTCATTTTGTTCTGGATCTTCAGAATCAACATATGTTCTACATTTTGCATAGAGCCATATGTTCATTGGTCGGTTATTAACAATTTCAACTTCATCAAAATCGAAATCAGCATTTCTTAGCAAGTAGTCCTCAATAATTTCTTGTAAATCTTCCTCATTGATTTCTAATTTTCTTTCCACAAATCCTTCATCGCTATAGTATTTATTTGGAAATACGTTACGCATTTTCTTAAATTCCACCTTTCATTTCTGAATTTTTATATTAAAGTTTATACCTCTACAGTGAAAGCTCATGTATAGCAAACTGGTACATACTCTAAATTCATTTTTTGAGCGACAAAATAACGACTAAATCCATCTTTTAACAACTTCGTCTCTTTATCTATAAGTATAGGTGTATCTATTGTTCCTGTTTTCTTGATGGATTCAATTACACTATCCTGCTTCTCTTGTCTAGGTGTGGATGTTTTGAATGTTTCTCCTAGTACTATTTCTTTACATAACAAAATATCTTGTGTGCCTTCTGGTGGATGTTCGATTGGCGACTTTTCAACTGTTTTATCTTCTTGTGTAGGTTTAGATGGTAACCCTTGAATTTGCATACAGATCACTCCTATTTCTCCTGGACACTTCTCTACAGATACATCTAATGTAGGCTCTCCTTGAACAAGTAATTTTGTATGTTTAAATCCATCCGGATTCATCTCTATTTTATTAAACTGTTTTTTACTCACGAAAACAGTATACGTAATGGGTGTACTTTTGAAAGGTATTCCCTTAGGTCCAGTTGGACTACCTTTTTCAATCATTTCAAATGCAAAATATGTATTACAGTCTCTAGCTTCGCTTTTAGGCATTCCTGTTAGTGTAATTTTTTGTGGCATAGTAATCTATCCTTTCTGTTTCAGATGAATTATATATGAATCTCATCCATTAAATTTTTCTCATATCCCAACTCAAATGAATTGAACTTTTCTAGTGCTTCCCACGCGCCTACATATTCTAAAATCGCAGGGACGTCTCTCTTTGATTGATAGTAAATAGTCTTTGCCCTTTGTACTTTTAAATCCGTTTGTAACTTCTTAGGTTTTATATTTAACTCTTGATGCAATACCCTACATAAATTTTGTAACACGTCTACAGAACCGTGGAGTCTTAAACGAGGACGTACTAGAATACCTCTTTTGGTCTTTTCTCTCATAATTCCTACATCATGCCGTAATAGTATGTATGTCTTTACAAAAATGGACTCATTGAATTCTCCTGTAGGAAATAACCTTTCCTGTTGTAATCTTGGAGTCCATCCCATTTTAATAGCTTCTTGTATAAAAGGGTTCGATATATCAAAGTGACATTCCCATTCTGTAAATCCTTTATCTTTTCTAAAATAAGATCGAGGTGCAGTTGCTCCAAATATTAAATTTGAAAACTTAGATACAACATGAAACGATTTATGGAACAATTCAAATCTATTATCTCCCTCATGAATATGACCAAATCTCCAAATAACCCCCAAAGCTTCTGAAAATTTATCTGTTTTAATAAATTGACGAAACCATTCTTGTTCACTAGTCATTCAATACCCACCTCGAATATTAATCGCGTTTATATTTTTTTAATACCTCTTCTAAACGTTTACGCTCGTCTTCTAAATTTGTTTCAGCTTGTCCATTACCTTCCACAGTTGACGATGTGATATCTTCTTCCCCAACCCACTCTGGAACCATTTCTTTACGTACAGTTTTACTATATTTTTTAGTTACCGCTTTATTAGCCTTTCGACTATTATTATGCTTTTTTTCATATTCATTTATATCTTCTAAATTATGAACATTAGCAGCATTCCATTTTTCTAGGATTCTATTTATATATGCAAAAGGATGTTTTGCTTCTGCTTCTGCACTACGTTTAATTGCTTCGATAACTAACAAACTAGAATACTTTGTTTCTAATGTTTTAAGTTTGTTTAAAAAATATGTAGATGCATTAGGGTTGATTTGTTTCAAATAAAAATTAGAAGGAGAAATATCATTTTTACTACTACTACTACTAATTGTATTTAAAGATGTATTTAAAGATGTATTTAGGGACTCGTTCGCTTCAGTAGTATCAATAGATGCAGCTTCTAAATCGGTTCGATTTTCGAACTGCAATTGGTTCGATTTTCGAACTGCAATTGGTTCGATTTTCGAACTGCTTTCAATAGTTCGATTTTCGAACTGCTCTTTTTTTTCTTCTTCATCTGCATTTGATTCTTTTAATTTTTTGTTTACTTTTTGCCATTCAAACGTTAATTCCCAAGGATAATCAGCAAAATCTTTAATGTTTAATCTGTATGCAAATTTACCGTTGATTTCTTTACGTTGAATATAGTTTTTTTCGAAACATTTTTTCAAAGCGTTATTTACAGCTTCTCTACCAAGTGAAGTAGCTTTTTGAATTTCAGAATATGTGAATTTTAGACTGTTACCGTGACGATTCCATCCAAAAGTATGACGGATCATAAAACCGATAATTTTAACTTCTGCGATTGTTATACGCTTAGATAGTAAAATTTCATCGTAAAATTCGTTAGGGGTTTGCGTATGTGATGTTGGGGCTGTGAACCCTTCAAAAGTATTTTTAGACATAATAAAAAATCCTCCATTTTCCACCCCGCCCAAAAATGGGTATAGGAAATTAGAGGATTGTAGTTCACATTTTTAAAAGTATATGCTATCATAAGTATAGCAAGACACATTTAAATATGTTAATACAAACCTCGTTTTCTAATTTTCATCGGTTAGGGTAGGCGGCCAAACTTACAAAAACCTATGAAAATTCTGTCGGGGTTTTTTGTTTTTTATTTATATGAAATATTTAAAGTTTTAAATTTACATTTGCAATTTATGTATCTACTTCTTTATGATAGCAGAGATTTGCTGAAAAAAGAAGAGTAAAAGAAAAGACCGTCGTTTGATGGTCTTTTTTTGGTATACATAGATTTTTAAAAAATAAAACTGCCCCCAATTAGTTAGATATACAAATTGGGGGCGGTTCAAATGCCTGCAAGCGTAAAGGCGTTTCTAAACGTAAGTAACAAATATTAATAACCGATCACCTTATGGTAGCAATTACTGGAAGAGATGTTAGCGCATCTCTTCTTTTATTTTATGCAATTAAGTTAGAAGTTAAACTCTAATCATAGAGAAACAAATAGTCAAATAAAAGAAAAGACACTCAAATGAGTGTCTTTTCTTCGACTTGATAACCACTTTAATTTTAATAATATGGATTGGACTTCCATCCGAAGATAATTCTAGCATATTTTTCGGAAAATCAAATCCCCTTCTTTATGAGTACTTAATTACTTTGTGTATAACTTGTTTATATTTTTTAAACTCGGCATCTTCCGTGAATAAATCTAGATACCCATAATATTAAATTACCGTTTAATTCCTAAAGTGGATTCGGTTTTACCTAAACTCTCTATAGCTTTTGTAAGTTTTGTATCTGATAGATCCACGTTTTTTCTAGCAGCATCAGTTCGGTCTTTCATTGGTGCAAGTTTATCGATACCTTGAATGATATTTTTAGCAGCATCAGCTCTGTACATAGCAGCTAAAGAAAACTCTCTTTTAAAGGTATTTATATTTTCTTTTAATTTTTCATCACTTAGCTTATCGCCATTTGAAACTTCTTTTATTTTTTTGGATAAATCAGTGTACTTTGTTTGAATAACATTCATCTTTTCTTTAATTTTAGTTGGATTTTCATTTGGATTTGATCCGTTTTCACTCCACAATGGTTTCCAATCATTTTTCCAAATAGTATCGTATTCTTTCATCATCTCATCCAATTGTGGTTTGACTTCTTTTTCGTATAAAGCTTTATCATCGTTTGTGTCACTGCCACAGGCAACAAGGATAAACATTAATAAAGTACTCATTAATAAAATTGATATTTTTTTAAACAAATTATGTCCCCCTAATATATATAATTTAATATTTTAATATTAATAATAACAAATAATTATTATGAATAGTGTCATTTGTTTTCAAATAAAGCATAAAAATAAACTCCTTTTCCTAACCGTACATGCAAATATAGGAATCCTAACAATGCGTATGCAATATTACATATTTCAACAAATACTATAAAATCAACAAAAGCAGTGTAATTTTCACTATTTTCTGTATATTAAAGAATATTTTACCTCTTTCATTGGAAAATGGAGGGATGTAAGATAGAATCAGACAAACAAAAAAGAGCCGCTAAGCTCTCTCTGAAAAAATTATTGAGATTAAAGTACGTCTTTGTTATTACGTAACATTTCGACATACAAAGATAGTTGTTTAGCAAAACGTCCTTGCTGACGACCATCTAAGTCATTGTAGGCTCTTTGGACATCGCTTAGTAGTAAATCAAGTAAAGGGTCGTTTTGTTCGTTCTCAAAGCCAAGGAGGGTATCTGTTGAAACTCCAAAAATGGAACATAAACATTTTAAACTTTCTACATCTGGCTGATGCCGATCTGTTTCCCAATGTTTAATTTGACCTTTGCTAAATCCATATTTCTCGGCAAATTCATCTTGTGTTAAACTTAATTTTTTTCTAAAAGATTTAATCTGTTTCCCAATGGTATTCATATTTTGAGTATAGTAATTTCAGCGTTTGTATACCACAAAAGTTAGATATACTATTTTTTTAGAACTAAAAGTTATTTTATCGATAATTATAAAATAAATAAGAACGAAAGTTCTGTTTTGTGGTAAAGTATGAAAAGTGAAGTCTTTATTGTGTAATTTGCATAAGTTATTTTCAAAAAATAATATTGGGGGGTTAAAAAATAGATAATTGGATGGTTTCATTCTCAATCAATTATGATAATATGTTTTGATATTAGAATTTTGGAAAAATATTTTTTTCAGAAGAAAAATTGTTGAGAAAGTTTTTTTGTGGACTGATTCACATATATATACGTGTTATAATTTTAGTATATATATTATTGTAAATAAATTTGTATCAAGGGTTGAAAAAATAAAAAACGGACGTAAGAAAAGACCCACGGTGTAAGTAGTGCTAGCCACACTCTTACACTGCCCCTATCACCCTAGGGAACATTGTCGCGGATCTCTTACATAATTATAACACATCTTAGATTAATAGTAGCGCGTTTTCCTTTATATGTAATTAATAAATCGGGGTTTACGTGTCTTTTTGTCCAAAGGGAGGACAAAAATTGTGCAAGGGTTATTAACCAATATGAATGAAAAGTTAAAATCAAATGGTTATACTAACAGAAATTTAGCTAAACGATTTGATGTAACGCATACTACGGTAAATGGCTATTTTAAAACAAAAGGTAAATTTGATTTCATGCATTTTGTAGATGCGCTAAGATTATATCAACCGAGTGACATTGAATTCCGTAGAAAATGGATAAAAAAGATAATACCTCATTTATCGCACAAAAATTTAAAATTAGCATTAGAAGTACTAGATATGTTCGGAGAGTATGACCTTCAAAAGCTGGTAATTGAAAAAATAATGAGTTCACGAACAAAAAAAGGTGATTCTTTAACTGTACGCACCAATGCAAAGATTGCTGAGTTTTATCAATTACTCAGACAAAGAAGTGAAGGTACTATCACTTCAAGGGATTTTTTTAATAAGGTCGAAAAGATTAGGAATTCACAAAAAAATATGGAAAATGATTTGATGATTATATCAGATTTTAGTGCGATGTATTCGTATTTAGATTTTAGTAATTATCAAAAGGTTAATGAATATGTCGAAAGCGTATCACCCCGAATTGAGAAAGTTTCAAAACAGACAAATAAAAATTCATTTTTACTTCGTGTGAAAGAAATGCAAGTGTCTATTCATTTACATAACAAGGGAGACTTGGATAAGGCACGGGAAATTTGTTTGGAAATTATAAATGACCCTTTTAATTATTATGTAAGTACAAAAGCGATCGCTTATTGTAAGTTAGGTGAGAGCTATGCGTTAATTGATTATGAAAAGGCGAAATATTACATTTGCAAGGCGCTTGAAATCATTGGGGAACCAACTAATAAAAAGTTAAAAAAAAGAATAAAAAAAATACTAAATGTTCTTTTGTTTCTAAAAATACATCACGGAAAAGAACTAGATACAATCGATCGTATGAAACTTGATTTAGCAGAACTTGCGTTTTTTTATATAAGAATAGGGAAAAAAGAAGAAGCTATACAAATACTTAGAGGTCTTAAAAAACAAAATGGTTACCTTAGTAGTTTTCAGTTGTATTATATGGGGCTTGCAGTTGGAGGGGAAGAAGGGAAAAGATACCTAGAAATGTCGGCCGAAAGCTTTTCTAAAACAGGCGATTTTTTCTATATGTCTCTACCTATTAATGCGTTAAAATGTTATAATCAGATTATATAAGTCCGAGGCGGTGAAATGTTTGAAGTCCAAGTTATTTAAAGTTATTTTAACAATTGCGGCAGTCGCTACCTTTACATTTGCGCCAGCTACAAAGCAAGATAAGGTTAAAAATGCGGAAGCGCCAGTAATGTATTCGGATCCAAATCCGGGTGGCGGTTGATTTTTATAAATAATAATATTAAAAATGACACTATCATACTTGATAGTGTCATTTCTGCTTTATAGAGAGTGGAAACTTTTTTGATGAATCAATATAAAAAACGACAAAATCTTTCCAGCTTGGGCGGTGCACATAAAATAAAGAGGATGTAGGGGGAAATAGTAATGAATGTAGCAGTAGTAAACGCTGAAAAAAGTGTAGTGTTAAATAATTCGAAAGAACGATTAGCAAATAATTTGTGGGAGTTATTGGTGCAAGGGGAAATTAAAGAAGATACAAATGTAAAAAAACAATTTGTTACTATAGAAAATGCAATTATGTCTAATAAAAAACACGACCGTTAGCGACTACTAACAATCGTGTTTTATTTTTTATTAATACCAAGAGCCGCTTCGAACATTCTCAAATACATTTCTTGCTCATGTTCGGGCTTATCTTGAAGTTCTTGAAATAACTCGTCGAATTTTTTTCTTAATCTTTTATGTTGTCCGCTGTCTAATCGAGGATCATCGGAGAAACCAAGCAAGTAATCAGGAGTACATCCAAGAGCTTCTGCAAATTTAGAAACGTCTTTTTCACTTCGATTTTCTTTATTGTTTTCAATACCGGATATAGTAGATTTTTTTAAGTTAACTGCCAATCCTAACTGCTCTTGTGTCCAACCTCGCATTTTTCGTACGTATTTTACCCTATCTCCACGCATAAGCACTTCACCCTTTTATCTAAAAGTCCCTTACTTTACCATTCTAATTATGAAATCACAACAATATTGTATTATAAAAGTTCGGTTTAAGCAAACTTTTGTAATAATCAATAAAAAAAGTTCGGAAATCTCGAAAAAATAAGTTCCTATTTTCCGAACTTTTTGGTATGATGTTAATTGTAAAGAATAAGCGAGGTGAAATTAATGAAATTTGACAACGAGAGATTGTCTACCATGCTTAGGAGAAAAAAGATTAAACAATCGGAGCTGGCATCTATAATAAATCGTGCGCCATCAACGGTTTCAGAATATGTTAATGGTACTGGTTCTCCAGGGGTTAGTGCTTTGACTGCAATCGCTCAAGCCCTAGATATATCAATAGATAGTTTATTGAAAGCTGATGAAGAAACAAAAAATATGTAATGTAAAAATCGAACTTTGTACGATTTATTTTTTTAATAACAAGTTCGGAAATCAGGAACTTTAAGGAGTGAGATTATGAGTCAATTACAAGCAATACAGCATCCGGTTAGTCATTGGGTATTCCTAGAAGGAAATGAATTAGTGACTGACAGTTTAACTGTTGCAGGGGTTTTTAATAAGCGTCATGCAGATGTACTGAAAAGTATTGAAACCTTAAGTTGTAGCGAAGATTTTAGCAAACGAAATTTTTCGTTGACTGAATATAAAGATGCTCAACAGAAGGTAAGACCTAAGTATCTACTTAAACGAGATGGTTTAATGTTTCTAGTTATGGGCTATACGGGTGAAAAGGCGGCTCAAATGAAAGAAAGTTACATTTATGAATTTAACCATATGGAACAAAAAATCAAACAGAGTATGCATCCATTACAAATGATTCATACAATTTCATCTGAAATGATGAAACAAGATGAACGATTAGAAACAATTGAAAATAAGTTAAATGAAAAGATGACGATTGATAGTTATCAACAAACAACGTTACTAAACGCGAAATTGCGTCGAGTTGAAAAGCTTTGGGGAGAAGAACCGAAAATTCGCCAAGCATTTGAAGATAAAAGAATTTTACATAGTCGAGCATGGAAGGATTATAAAATGGCTTTTGTAGTTCCAAGTTATCGTGATACGAAAGAAAAAGATTTTGAAGAAGCTTTAACCTATCTAAAAGCTTGGAGACCAGGCTTAGTATAAGCAAAAATATGGGAGGTTTTACAGGTGCCAATAGATTTAAATAGTTTCGCAGATGGAGCAGTTGCAGAAAGGTTTGACGCAGAATTTGAACGCGTCTTAGAAAATATGTCAGATCCAAACACTGATCCAAAGAAGCCAAGAACTATTACATTAACACTTTCAATAACTGGCGATAAAAAGCGTGAAGTTTGGGATTGCCAGGTGCAAGCAAAATCCAAGTTAGCACCAACAATAGAAGTTGGTTCGAAAATTCTTATGGGCCGTGATCACAGTGGGCAAATTGTTGGGCAAGAACTTGCTTCTGGTGTAAAAGGTCAGTACTACATGGATATGGAGGGCGATGTTGCTAACGATGTAGGTGAAAAGGTAAAAACAGAGGAAGCTCCAACAGAAAATGGAGTAGTAGATTTCCGCAAAACAAAATCTAACTAGTAAAACGTAAAGGGGAAATGAAAAATGATTAAACAAGCAATGGAGTACTTATTAGAAACAGCCGGAGTAAGAATTGAAAAGGTTAATGAACGTCCATATTCAACTCAACCATTATATGCGGTAAAGGAACCAACAGCAGTAGGAATTACAGTTAACAGCCTTTCTGGATTAGTAGATTACATCAAATCAGAGTTTGATGGGGACCAGCCTTTAATGATCCATGTTGAAAATCCTAAAAATGTTTCATGCTTTACGAAAGTTAATGATGATTATAACCGTAGCATTTTTATGGAAGCTAAAGCTCTTACGCCACAGTTTACATTTGAACGATTCCATGATGCGGAGAATTTTAATATCAGCTTACAATCTGCATTTGTAAAGAACGATGATCGTGATGTGACACTTAAAGTAGTTGGGAACATCAGAGAAGAAGCGGTAAATCAAATTGGTGATGATGGTGTCTCTCAATCTGTAGTTGCTCAAACAGGAGTCGCTACAAGAGCAAATGTAGTAGTACCAAACCCTGTAATGTTACAGCCATACCGTACATTCGTTGAAGTTGAACAGCCGGTAAGCCCGTTCGTATTCAGAATGCAAAATGGGCCAAGGTGTGCATTATTTGAAGCTGATGGTGGTGCTTGGAAATTACAAGCGATTGAAAATATCAAAAAGTACTTAGTTGAAAAACTAGCAGACGAAATTGAAAGCAAAAAAGTATTTATCATTGCTTAATAGCAATTTATATAACTTTCAGCTGCACCTATAAACAGTGTGGCTGGAATTGAGGTGAAATAGATGACATTAGCCGATAGGGTACTTCCAGAGCATATACAAATAGCTTGGCCTTTAGAAAAGAAGTTACGTGAATACATGCAAAATCAAAAAATATTACTTCGTCAGTGTGATAGGACAATGGCTACGGGCGATATAACAGCCGCACGAGAGTTAAAAAAACTAAGTGATAAACAATTGGAAGAATCAAATGCAGTAGAAAAAGAACTCATTGAATTGTACAAGAAAAAACAGAAAAGAGATCAAGAGCATAGAAATCAAGAACGAAAGAATGTATTGGATGTAGCGGATCGCTTGGAATCGATAGGCGGTAATCCGGTAGTGGTTGAACAAATAAGAAAAAACGCATAAAAAAAGATCCATCGTATTGATGGATACTCAAAAAAATTAAAGGTAGATATAGATTTGGATTTGAAAATAATTTTACATTTGCAATTATAACACAGTAAATACGCAAGCGGCCAAAAAAATGTGTATTTATAAAAATATAAAGATTAATAAATTTTAGAATATAGATGATATAGCAGGGAGTTGAAAGTAATGGATGGTTTGTTGTTCGATAATAGTGAATGGTGTGATATCTGTAGTGCAGTAATTCCAACTGCTGATGTGAAAAACATGTACATTGAGGGATGCGAGAAAACGCTTTGTAAGTCTTGTCGGGGTGAAATGGAGCTGACATTAAAAGTAGTTGAAACGCTAGTAATTAAAGATATGTTAACGGCTCTAATAAAAAGATACGGCATGAATAAAGTGCGTGATTTTGATTTGATTAAAGCTGAACAATACGTGAAAGAAAATAAAATATCTTTAGAGATTGAAAAGCGTGGAGGGAAGTTTAACCAGGAGAAGTTAGGTGAATTTGTATCCCTTTCTACAAATGAAATTATAGGAATTCTACAGTACTTACAGAAGAAGATTGGCAATCATCTGTGGATGAATGCAGTTATCGGTGCGTTATTAGATAGAGGGATTGTATACACGCTGAAGTTAGAAGAAGGTGAGCACCATGACGGAGCAACTGACATTCTTGCTGGATGATTTCACAAATACAACTACAGTGATGAAAAATACAAGAGTTAAAGATATTAGGGAGCAAGCAAAGCCATTTGATATAAAGAATGCTCATGCGAAGCACTTGCCAGGTCATGCAGGATTCGCTGATGTACTTGCAGTTATTCCATGTGATGTATGGAGCGCAGACGAACTGCCACGCTCTGTAAAGCAGGATAATCACTTTGATATGTATATCGACTATGTAACAGCGTTATGGCGGTATAGACGAGCGCAGGATAAAAGTTTCTTTTGGGACGAAGCCGAAGAGATTTGCAAAGCTGCGAGGGAATCGCAGGAACCGCAGCCATTACGAATCTACTTTGATAGCGGATTTAAACCGCAATATGTAACTAAATATTTGGAGGGTTAAAAATGAAAATTGTAGCAGTTATTGTACCAGTACCGCAGTTTATTAAAACACCATTCGAATTAGGGGATTGGGTAGCGTATGAATGTAATGACTACACAATGTTTGCAGAAGTAAAAGCAATGGAAGTTGATAGAAATAATGGTCGTATCAAAATTTTAGGGGTTTGGGGAAATCACAGTGTAGCTAATGAAGGTGATAAAGGATGCGAATATGCAGATCAGTGCCGTTTAGCAACAGAAAATGAACAGTATTGGGAAGAGCGCCGCAGAGTCTTCGCTAAGAAAAAGAGAAGAAATAATGAATTTCATTCGGGAGACTTTTGTAATGATGGAAGTCGTGTTTTAACTGTATGTCATCAAGATAAAGATACAGGAACCGTAACGGTTTTTGTAAACAATTCAGATGAAAAATATGATGCAGAACCGCATGATTTAGAAATACTGTTCTTTGCAGAAGATGCTGCAGGGTGAATTGGTAAAGAGTATATTTAACTTTTTTGGAATATTGGGAATTTAAAAGGTGAAACAAGATATTGCGTAAAGAAAAATTGATTGGAAAGTTAATAGCTTTAGAGTGTTATAAGACAAAGGACCGCCAGTTGTGGGAATTGGACGAACTAGAATTGGCGGTCTTACTCGTTATAACGATCATAAAACGGTTAAAGGAGAATGGAAGCATGAAATTTGAAATCTTATGTAATTGTGGAATGAATATAGCAGCGGAACTAGATAGATCGGAGCAAGAAAAGGGGAATGCTGCAGTACTTCCCATCATCACTACAAAGGATAACGGAATCCAGGGTGTTATGGTCCAAACAACAGAAAAAGAAATTCAAGTTACATGTACAAATTGTAATGAATCCGCGCGATTCTTATTGGAACCAGAGAAAAGAGTGGAAGAAAGTCCAATTCTTGAATGGTCGAAAGTCTCATTAGTTAGCCAGGAGGGAGAACGATGAAATCTACATATAAGTATCATATTTCAACAGTCTTTCCTCAATGGCGTTGTAATCACATTGTTGTAAAAGAAAATGAAAAGATGGCGAAATACCATTTCTACAAGCAAATTAAACAGCAAGGATTTATTAATATGCCATTCGAACAGTTTGAGCCATTTATCACTTGTGAATATAAAGGTGTTGTTGATATAGCAACCTTGTTTGGTAAAGAAGAGCCGTTCCGAAAGATGTGTAAATTTAGAAGAATACCATTTGCTAAACGTGGAATGCGTGTCGAAGTCCAGGGAAGAATAGGGACGATTGTTGGGAATTGCAAAAACGATTTGTTTGTTGTCCTGGATGATAATCCTCATAAGTTTAGATTCAATCCACAATGGGAGATTGTCTATTTCAATAATGATGGCGAAATCATTAAAGATTATCGCAAAGGAGTATATGCGCAATGAGACATACGACTAACTTGCATATCATTACTAAAGAAGAAACAAGCCAAACATTTGATATTAGTGAATTAATGGAAATGCAAAAAGAACTTGATAGACGCATTGGTTATAAGGGCAATGACAAATTAGACATGCTGTTTCGTGCATTATTAGTGGAGATTGGCGAGGCTTGGAATGAAACAAGAGCATTTAAAATGTGGAGTGTAGGGTTTGGGACTCCTAAAGAAGGGCTGTTGGTTGAATTGGTTGATGGTTTTCATTTTCTCATGAACATTGTAATTGAATTAGATCGCCATACATTAAAGCGTAGAATAGCAGCAATGTTCCGCGAACAATACATTATGAAGAAAAATATATTAAGCGTAAATATGCTATTTGAATGGTATATGCAGGATATTTTAACCGCCAAACGTGCGTGGTGCCAATATAGAGATTTAAACGTAACTCTAACACATTTGCATAAGGCTTTCGGTATTTTTTTCCGTCTTTGTTACTTGTATGGGTACAAATTTGAAGATATTGTACAAGCCTACAAAGATAAAAATAAGGAGAACTTTGAACGTCAAGCGAGTGGATATTGAGTAAAGAGGAGGATGGGTTTTATGAAATCGTCATATGAATATTATGTCACTCCAGAAGATTATGAGGTAGCAGCTAAGCATGGGGTTAGTCGTAAATTATTAGAACATAGGATTAGAAATTTGGGTTGGGATAAAGGTTTTGCAATGACTGAATCACCTCGAAAAGCGTCAGAATGGTCTAAAGTGAAAGAGATTGCTTTGAAAAATAATATAGGAAGAACCACATTTAAGGGAAGAAGAAAAAGAGGTTGGAGTTTAATAGATTCAATAACTAAACCTCCACTGAGTCGAGAGGAAACTTTGAAGCGTGCGAATGAATGTAATCGTGTATTGACAGATGAACAAATACAAAAGGCAAAGGAAAATGGCTTAAGATATAGTACAGTTTACGATCGGATTAAGAAATTGAAATGGAATATAGAAGAAGCGTTAACAACGCCTGCTTTATCAACAGAAGAACGTATGCGGAGACTAAAAGAAAATTCTTGTTGGATTAGATTGTAAATTATATATAAATATTTGTTATTAAGTAGGTGGTGTAGTGGGATATACGTTCCTATTTTTACTGGGTTGGATTATAGGTGTACTAACAGGTCTGACTGAAAGATTATCAGAAAAAATAAAGAAAAATAGGAAAGAGGAATGGAAAATGACTGAACTAGATTTGTATAAATTTTGCGAAGACAAGGAAATGGATTGGCGTGGAGATCAACTTATTATCTGGCTTTACTTTTCGGAATTAGCAGATTGGACAGAGTTAGTTGGTCATGAACATTTCGATGAAGGTGGTATGGAAGTACATCTGAAAAGTAATTGTATTGCATTTGAATTATGTGATATTTGTGAAGATTGGGAGATTGACCCGAAAAGAATTTTAAAGAAAGAAAACTAAACAAAATAGTTATTTTGGAGGGAAATGAAAGTGGAGAAATGCAATTATGTTGGATGTAAAAATGATGCAACAACCAAAGGTTTTATATTCGCTAGAGATCCACAAGGCAGGAAGCATCTTCCAACAGATGTATACGCTTGCGATAAACATAAAAAGTCTTCCAGTTTTTTTGAATATAAAACTGCTAAAACAAACTAAATTAAACTCTTATTGTACGAGCAAAAATAAAAGAACCCGTTTGTTATAAACGGATTCTTCCCTTAAGGTGTGCAAGGAATACAAGGTAACTGGCCTAGGGAAAACTGTAGAATCCCTTGTGATTGTAATGTATGCAAAGGAATCAATAAGGTTAATGAATTTTAAACAAAATTCTTATTTTAGTAGGAAATATTTAAAGAGAAGGACCCACATTAAGGGGGTGGGTCCTTTTAATGAAGCCAGGCATATATACTAAGCATATAGAGATTAACTATATATTACCAAAAATGGATTTAGATTTCTATGTATTGATTATTGAGAAATAATTAATAAACATTTCATTTTATAAAACGAGCACCTGTGCCAGAGTGCTCGTTTTATAAAATGACGTCATTCATTATGTTATGTTTGTGAGTCATGAACAATTGAATGATGCGGCAAGTAAGGTTCAAAACAGTTTATGTAGATGCTAATAAGTAGGTGCCTGTACTAAAAAACAGCTAGCAAAAAGCTAACTGCTCTTAAAAAGAAGTGAAGAAATACAAGGGAGGATTATTTGAGTTCTGGCTTATCGCCTATGTATAGTATGCGCTATGTAATAAAGGGTATTCAGATTTGTAAAAATAAAAAGAGCACCTTCGAACAGTGCTCTTTCGGAAAGTGTATATTGCATGGAATTCCTGGAAGGTTTTTAAGGAATAAAAGGAATAAGCTCGTTCCTGGAAGGAAGTGGCCATACAATAATATATAAAAATGTCGTAGTAAGAGTGACAATGGAATTATTTAAAATTCAATAAATTAATGATTTGAATAGAAAGTGAGGAAGCAGCATGGGTTACGGAAATAGAGGAATGGCATTTGAACATTTATTAAACATTACTTGTCGTATGTATAAAACAGCAAATGTAGGTATTTTTAATAAACGTCCAACACCGGTGAAAGTTATAAAAACGAATCAAAAAGGTGAGATAACCAAAAGTGCATGGGAAAGTAAATCTACAGTAGATTACGATGGCGTATATAAAGGAAGAGCGGTTTACTTCGAAGCAAAGTCTACTAAAGAAACAAAAAGATTCCCATTAGATAATATAAGTAGGCATCAAATTGATTATTTAAGGGATACGCAAGAGCATGGGTCCATTTGTTTCTTTTTAATAGAATTTAGAACAGATCATATTATCTATTTCGTTCCGGTTTCATTAGTAGCAGAATACTATGAAGCTATGCTATATGATGGTGGCCGTAAATCCATTCCAAGAGAAGAATTTGAAAAACATGCGTATGTAGTAGAAAGAACTGATCGTGCTCTCGTAGATTACCTGGTACATGTAGATAAATTAGATTGGCCACTTTGCAGCTGATGGAACAAACAAAAGGTATCGATAAAAGAACTGTACGCATAAAGATAATAAATTTACAGGACCAACATTGTAATGGATGTGAGCACCTATATAAACCTAGTTATTGTTTACATAATTGTGTAATAGGTAAACAGATAAATAAATTAGGTACTGCTTTAGGAGGAACCTATGTAGCAGATCAGCCGAAACGGAGAACGAAAGCAGAATGGGATGTATTATGTAAGAAAACGTTAATAATGCAAGAGATGGGTATAACGAAAGAGGAACCTTAGGTAAAAATTTCACATACCGTATTTAAAAAATAAATGAAAAATAATGAAAGTAATAGTCCACATTTAGAGGGCGTTGATTATGCATAGGATAGCAATTCATCCTATATATAATTCAGCGTCCTCTTTTTATATAAAAGGAGGAACCAGGTATGAAAGATTTAATGGAGCAGTATACCGAAACAAGAAAGAAATTAGAAGAATCTAAGGTGGGCGCAACAGAGAAAGATATAAGTATTATTAACGAAATGATTAGTGATATTAATTATGCTCTGGAATGGATGCGTACAGCAAAACAACCAGGGTTACGTAGACCTATTGAACGTAGAGCGGCATATCAAAAGGAAAAAACAGTTGATACACTTTTAATGCAAAGATATTTTCGTAGCACGGAAACCCCATATGAATGGGATGATAAACCAATAGAGAATTCTATATCTCATTGGGATCGGATTAAATTAGAAGATGCTTTATCAACTTTAACGGAACGAGAAAAAGAAATATATATGATGTCGAAGGGGAATTGTTTCTCTATGGAAAAAATAGCCCAAATATTGGAGGTTACTAAAAGTACTGTTCAAACTACTTTAAAAAGAGCAGATGAAAAAATAAAAATACAAATTAGTGAAAGTCTCTTCTGCATGGTCGGATGAGACTTTCATTTTTAAAACGTTATTTTTGTCGTACGGTTGCCACCTATATATGAGAGGCCGAAACCAGCTCTTGTAGTTAGGTGATGAGTGAACATATAGCGTTGCTCTTCCTTATCTGCAAGAGGATTTTACAGAACATACGAGTAAGGAGTTGCGTACCTCACTTTGTATGTAGTTCTTGATTTCGATACGCAAATAGAATAGTCTTCAAAACTTCATTAATTTAAATGGTCTAAACGGAGGAGAGCTTCTGTTCTCCTTTAAGTTGATACCTGCCTACCTTTAGGGTGTCAATTTAAAGGAGTATGGTGGCTTGGAGAAGTTTGAGAATAATTAGCCTTGAAATGATTGTGAGATTCACCTTTCGTAAATGTTTCTCCATCCCCTTTAATATTTTTATAAGCTGTAAAAGAGCTGTCGCTTCGTGGATGGCTCTTTGTTTTGTAGGATATTTTTCTTTTCTGTCGAATAGATAGTGGGAAAGGGGATGAATGTATGAGAGTGTTTTTTAGAAGCGAATCTGGAGAAATGATTCTTGATTCTAAAAATGAGGATGTAGCTAGTTTAATGGCTGTTTTGAGAGAAACTAACAGTATTAAAATAGGTCTCTTTAATTATGATGTAAAAAAGTATAAATTGGAGTATTATCGACATCCAAAAAACGAGGAACCAGAAAAAGAACTAAATATCATTTTGACACGTAACTATAATGATCAATAGCATCCATTATGGGTACTTTTCTTTGTTATATAGAAATTACACATTAAAAAACTTTAATAGATGTCTTAGGTATAGTTAGGGAGAACCATCATATACTGATACGGAACGGTTCCCAACGTGTTACCCCATATGATAAAGAGAGGGCACTTACTGGGGCAGTGCTCTCTTTCGTTTGCACCTTTTGTTAAGGACAAGCATATATTGAAGTGTAGGACAGGCTCACTCGCTTGTATCTATCTTATTTCAATGCTCATCTCATCGAAAGCCCTTACCACGTTAAGAGCACCTACTGGCGCAGGTGCTCTTTTTTCACGCATTAAAGTAGACAAGCATATACTGCTTGTAACTCATTAACTGTAACTGCTTTAACTTTCGTTAATGAGGGTACTTACAATCTCTTAAAGAGTGCTCGTGGAAACGGGTGCTCTTTTTTAATTAAATAGAAAATCGTTATTGACGCAATTTATAAGTGTTAGACATGAGGTGATACATATGGAATTAGAATTATTAAATGATTTAACAGTAGAATTAAAGACACGATTTTTATCTGGTGCAGTTACATGGGAGTTAATGAATGCTATTGTATTGGATCGTTTAGAGAGAATAGCAGATGAAGCAACAATGAATGAATTTGGTATAGAGATGTATGGCGTTAAATGGGAAGATGTTAATTTAAAACCATATGCAGCGCTAAATAATGTTATTGGTGTTAATGATGCTCATCTTATTAGCGGCCTTTCTCCTGGTCATATAAAGAATCTATGTGCAGCAGGTGCTATTGAATCTAAAAAGATTGGTGGAACCTGGGTGATAAATAGAGAACGATTTGAAGAGTGGTTCAAATATTCATGTAAAAACGAAACAAACTCAACACAAACCAAATATTGTAAAAACGATTAAAAAACCATCTAATGTAACACATCATATATTTTGTTACATTAGATTTATGAATAGAAATGCCGTTATATCAACGTTTCTTTCTATTTTAAAAAATAACTACCATATTTTATGTAACATATTGTATAATAAAGATATATCTAATGTAACATAATGTATGGAGGGGTAAGGAATGAAGTTTGTGCAACCAATTCGAGATAAGAAAAAATTAGAAGAAGTGAAAGAAGTTTTACGTCGCCAATCTTATCGTGATTTGTTTTTATTTGAAATGGGAATCAATACAGGTCTAAGAATTAGTGACTTATTAAAGTTACATGTAAATGATGTGAAAGAAAGAACTCACATTGTTATTAAAGAACAGAAGACTGGAAAAGAGAAACGTTTCATTATCAATACAACGTTAAGAGAAAAAATAAATGAGTATGTAAATGGAATGAACGAAACAGATTGCTTATTTGCTTCTAAAAAGACAGGGAAACCGATCACGAGAATCCAAGCTTATCGAATTATGAACGCTGCTGCTGAAAAAGTAGGGCTTGATGAAATTGGAACGCACACTCTTAGAAAAACTTTTGGATATCATTATTACCAAAAGACAAAAGATGTAGTAATGCTACAAACAATCTTTAATCATTCTGCTCCATCGATTACATTACGTTACATAGGAATCCAACAAGATGAGATAGATAAATCATTAGAAGATTTCAGTTTATAAATTAGAAACCACAAAAGTAGCGATTACGCTGCTTTTTTATTTTGTAAAGCAATTAGCGTGAGGTGGTGTAAATGGAAGAAGAAACTATAAACATTCCTACATGCTCTGTTTGTAATGAGCCGTGCATGTGGACATTAAAAATGCCATTAACTATTACTCATTTTGATAAAACATATCTCCGTGAAGCAAATACGGATAACGCTCATATATGCATTGAGTGTTTAGAGAAGGAAGTACAAACAATTGGATAAGGGGGCAGGTGTTATGTAATTATGGCCAGACAACGAAGTCCAGACCGTAACAAAGCGTATGAAATATTTAAAGAACATAATGGTGATATTACGAATCGTAAAATTGCCGAATTGTTGTCTACATCCGAAAAAACTGTAAGTGAAAAAACGGTTGGCGGATGGAAATCCAAAGATGGATGGATAGACAAATTAAATGGAGTACTCCATAAAAATGACCGGAGTACTCCAAAGAAAGATACGGAGTACTCCAAAAAGAAACCAGGAGCACCCAAGGGTAATAAGAATGCTGTAAACAATCGTGGTGGAGCCAAAAAGGGTAATAAAAATGCTATCGGTAATTCTGGTGGTTCTGCTCCGCTACGTAATGGTAATGCTGCTACTCATGGTTTATATAGAAAGTATTTACCAAAAGAATTATATGATTTAAAAGAAGAGCTAGAGGAAGCAATTAAGAATGATCCTTTATCGATTCTATGGGAAAGTATAATGTTGCAGCACGCTCAAATTATTCATGCTCAACGTATTATGTTCGTTAAAGACAACGAAGACATGACAAAGGAACTGCGGAAAAATAAACTTACCGAAAGCGGCTATGAGGAAGAGTGGGAGATTCAATTTGCTTGGGATAAGCAAGCTAGTTTCTTAAATGCTCAATCTAAAGCACTTTCTACATTATCTGCTCTTATTAGAGATTTTGATAGATTAGCAAATATAGATGATGAGCGAAGGGCCAAACTTGAGTTTATCCAGGTTCAAATCGACAAAATTAAATCTAATACTAATAATGATGATAACAATATTGAGCCAGTTGTCATTGTAGACAATATCAGTGGTGATTTAAATGTCTAAAAAGCAAATCGCTGAAATACTTCCACCAGCTTTTCATCAAGTATGGTTAGCCCGTAAAAGTGAAGCGATATTAAAAATCGTTTGTAAAGGCGGCCGTGGTTCTGGTAAATCTACGGATATATCTATTTGTATTGTGATGGATCTTATTCAGTTTCCCGTTACAGTACTTTGTATACGTAAAGTAAAGGATACAATAAGAGAATCCTGCTATGAGCAAATTAAAGAAGCAATAGAAATATTAGGTGTAGAACATTTATTTCGTTTTAAAGAAAGTCCAATGGAAATCATTTATAAGCCGCGTGGGAACAAAATGATATTCCGTGGTGCTGATGACCCTGCAAAAATCAAATCTATTAAGATAGCGAAGTACCCAGTTGCTATTGCATGGTTTGAAGAATTGGCTGAATTTAAATTAGAAGAAGATGTTTCTACAATAGAAAAATCTATTTTGCGTAAAGAATTACCGAATGGATTGCGATATAAAATGTATTACTCATACAACCCACCGAAGAGAAAGCAGTCCTGGGTTAATAAGAAGTTTGAAACGCAATTCAAACCGAAAAATACATTTGTACATCATAGTACATACCATGATAACCCACATATTTCTAAACAGTTTGTGGAAGAAGCAGAAGAAACAAAAAGGCTTAAACCACAGCAATATGAACATGAGTATGAAGGAAAACCAACAGGCAGCGGCGTTGTTCCATTTAGTAACGTTAAATTCAGACGTATTACAGATGCAGAAATCAAATCATTTGATAATATACGTCAAGGGATTGACTGGGGTTACGGGAATGACGCGTTGTCTTTTGGTCGTATGCATTACGATAAAACGCGTAGGAAGTTGTATATATTCGGTGAAATATATGGCGTTAAAATCAGTAATCGCTCATTGGCTGAAAAGATTAAGAAACTTGGCTGGGATGATGTTGAGATAATTGCGGATTCTTCTGAACCAAAATCAATCGATGAAATGAAAAACGATCATGACATTAAGAAAATCAAAGGTGCAGTTAAAGGGCCTGGTTCTGTTGAATACGGTGAAAAATGGTTAGATGATTTAGTAGAAATTATAATCGATCCCGAGCGTTGTCCAAAAACTGCAGGAGAATTTGAAAATATAGATTATGAAGTTGATAAAGACGGTAATCCGAAAAACAGATTACAAGATAAGGATAATCATAGTATAGATATGACTCGTTACGCATGTGAGGACGATATGAGCAAACGTAAAGTCGTTATGGGTGGAAAGGTTAAAAGAGTGTAGTCGGACATTTATTGTTAGGCTATTTCTTTTGCTCTTTATTAATAAAAGAAAGGAGGACATACAAAGGATATGAGCGACAAGAAAACCATAAAGAATATAAAAGTATTTAGCATCAATAAAGCTGCAGATGATCCGAAGAATAAGGAAGATAACAGCAAACAAATGGCAGTTGACCCATTTGCACAAATATATGGCGATAAGGGATTGGTTAAGCCTCCTTACGATATGAAAGTGCTGCTGGATATAAAAGAAAGTAACCCTATTCTGTACTGACCCCTGTCAAGTAGACAGTAATTAAAACGCATAGTTAAGAAGCCTGAGTTCGATATTCGTATGGACTCAGGTTCTTTAATTTTTTCTGAAAACGATGGTGGTT
>NZ_JAKUFX010000029.1:0-49536 GCF_022663635.1 Bacillus cereus group sp. BfR-BA-01356
TATTTTACATAAAATACTGGTCTAGTTTCGTGATGTCTTTTTTAAGCAATTTGTCCTTTGATAACTTCAAAAGATATTATTTTTCAGTTGACATACTACCGCAGGTCTTTCCCTTTTTGTTTTAGAACTTCATGCGCTTCTGTAACAACTTGCTCTATAGAAATCGGAGAATGATTTTCGCCATTCTCACGTTCACCATGCCATTTCAGATGAATTAAAAATTCAATATTACCATCCCCACCCGTAATTGGTGAGAATGTTAAACCTTCCACATCATAGCCTTCTTTTAAAGCAAACTCGACAATCATTTCTACAACAGCTTCATGTACTTTTCTATCGCGAACGATACCTTTTTTCCCAACTTGCTCTCTTCCAGCTTCAAACTGCGGTTTAATTAACGCTGCTACATCTCCGTTAGGCATAAGCATTGTTTTTAAAACTGGCAGTATAAGCTTTAATGATATAAATGAAACATCAATACTTGCAAATTGAGGTAAACCACGTTCTAAGTCTGCTGGTGTCACGTAACGGAAGTTTGTTCGTTCCATTACAACAACACGCTCATCTTGACGTAATTTCCACGCTAGTTGATTGTATCCTACATCTAATGCATAAGATAATTTCGCTCCATTTTGAAGCGCGCAATCTGTAAAGCCACCAGTTGATGAACCAATATCTATCATAACTTTATCTTGTAAATCAAGATGAAATGTCTCTAATGCCTTTTCAAGTTTATAACCACCACGACTTACATACGGCATAACTTGTCCCTTCACCGTAATCTCAGTATCTTGCGAGATTTTCTCTCCTGGCTTATCAAGTCTCATCTCATTCGCATATACGAGTCCGGCCATAATGGCGCGCTTTGCTTTCTCACGCGTTTCTATAAGTCCTCGCTCTACTAATAGTACATCTACTCTTTCTTTTTTTACGCTCATTTGTTACGCCCTTTTTTGTTTTGATGGAATCATTGTATGAATACGGTCTACAACAGCATCTGTCGTTAAACCAATTTCTTCTAATAATTTTGTTACACTCCCGTGCTCTATGAAGCGATCTGGAATACCCATTCGTTCAACTAATGCACTATGGTAACCATTTTCAGATGCAAATTCAACTACTCCTGTTCCAAAACCACCGATTAAACAAGCTTCTTCAATCGTTAAAATCGGTATATTCTTTCCTAGAAGATCATGTAAATATGCTTCATCCATTGGTTTAATAAAGCGAGCATTCACTACTTTCACTGAAACCCCAGCTTTTTCAAGACGCTCAGCTGCTTCCATTGCCATTGGTATTGTCGTACCAAACGTTAAAATAGCTGCTTGTGTACCCTCTTTTAACGTCTCCCACGTACCGATTGGAATCGCCTTTAATTCTTCATCCATATGAACGCCAAGTCCATTACCGCGCGCATAACGCAATGCGATTGGTCCATCTTCATATTGCATCGCCGTATAAACTAAATGTTGCCCTTCATTTTCATCTTTCGGCATCATAAGCACCATATTCGGCAAGTGACGTAAGAATGAGATATCAAATACGCCTTGATGCGTTTCACCATCTGCTCCTACTAATCCCGAACGATCTATTCCGATGAAAACATTTAAATTTTGGCGGCATATATCATGAACAACTTGGTCATATGCTCTTTGTAAAAATGTTGAATAAATCGCTAAGAATGGCTTCATTCCTTGCGTTGCCATACCTGCTGCCATTGTTGTAGCATGCTGTTCTGCAATACCTACATCAATCATACGATCTGGGAATTCTTTTTGGAATTTCTCAAGTTTTGATCCAACAGGCATTGCAGGTGTAATTGCTACGATACGCTCATCTGCTCTCGCTAGCTTAAGTACTGTTTCACTAACGACAGCACTCCATGCTGGTGCAACTTCTTTCGGCTTAACGAAATCACCTGATTCAATTTTATAAGGTCCTGTTCCATGCCAAGTTCCAATAACGTCACTCTCAGCCGGTTTATAACCTTTTCCTTTTTTCGTAATAACGTGAACGAGTACTGGGCCTTTTGTTTTCTTTGCATATTGCAACGTTTCGAATAACTTTTCATAATCATGTCCATCGACTGGACCTAAATATGTAAAGCCTAACTCTTCGAAAAAGACACCGGATACTAGTAAATATTTAAGACTATCTTTTATTTTCTCTGCTGTCGCAGCCACTTTCCCGCCAACTGCTGGGATTTTCTTTAATATATACTCTAATTCATCTTTTACCCAGTGATATTTTCCTGCGGTACGTAAACGACCGAGCACATTATGAAGCGCACCAACGTTTGGTGCAATTGACATTTCATTATCATTCAAAATAACAATCATGTCTGTTTTTTCATGTCCAATATGGTTCAATGCCTCTAAAGCCATTCCGCCTGTTAAAGCACCATCTCCAATAATTGGTATAACATATTCTTTCGTTTTCTTTAAATCACGTGCCAGAGCCATTCCCATTGCAGCCGATAACGAAGTCGAGCTATGACCAGTTTCCCATACATCGTGCTCACTCTCACAACGTTTCGGGAAACCACATAGACCTTGATATTGCCTTAATGTACCAAACTCTTTCGCGCGTCCAGTTAAAATTTTATGTACATAGGATTGATGTCCTACATCCCATAAAAATTTATCTTGCGGGCTATCAAATAATTTGTGCAGAGCAATTGTGAGTTCTACTACACCTAAATTAGGTGCAATATGTCCACCTGTTTGAGAGAGCTCTTCAATTAAAAACTTACGAATATCCTCACTCAATCCCTCTAGTTCACTGATAGACATATCTTTCAAAAAACTAGGGTTTTGAATTTGCGTTAGATCCACATGGATCACTCACTTTCATTTCATAATCTGTCAACATGTCAAATATTATAAAAAACATTTACACAAAACAAGAAATTCTCTTTTCTATTTTTCGTCTTGTCCCGCTATTAACCAGTCTATTGCGCCTTAATCCTATTATAAACCATATTTCTTCAGGCGATGAAAAAAATAGCCGCTAACACAAAGTGATAACGGCAATGTAATCTACATATATTTTTGCCAATAACAAGAAAAGAAAAACCTTTTCCTACATTTATATCATAAAATGATGAATGACTCAACAAATGAAAACGCTGTTATATTAGTTATTACGTTTTGCAATCAAATCGCAAATAGATAGTAAATATTCATCTTGTAATTGCAAGGAGCTAATCGCACCTTTTGCTTCTGCAATTGTTTCTTCTAAAATATCCTTTGCTCTATCTACAGTAAACAACGTCGTATATGTGCTCTTTTCATTAGAAAGATCGCTACCAATCGGTTTTCCAATCTCTTCTTCAGTTCCTTCGACATCTAAAATATCATCTCGAATTTGGAAAGCTAGACCGATATATTTGGCAAACGTAAGCAACTTTTCTTCTTGCTCTTCTGTCGCATCAGAAAGTATCGCACCCGCAAGTACAGCAAATTCAAGTAGTTTTCCGGTCTTATGTTTATGGATGTACTCCAATTCATCAATCGTAAGGCGTTTCCCTTCCGCTTCCATATCTGCCACTTGTCCGCCAACCATTCCTTCTGGTCCTGCTGCTTTTGCGAGTTCAAGTACAAGTCTTACTTTTTTTTCAGCAGAAATTTCTTTTTGCTCATATGCCATAATAACTTGAAAAGCGTATGTCAATAAGCCATCTCCTGCTAAAACTGCCATCGCTTCACCAAATACCTTGTGATTTGTGGGCTTTCCTCTTCTTAAATCATCATCATCCATACAAGGTAAATCATCATGAACTAACGAATATGTATGAATCATTTCAAGAGCACAAGCTGCACCTACTCCAAGATTTCTTTTTTTCCCAAACGCTTGTAATGTTGCAAACAAAAGTAACGGGCGGAGACGTTTTCCACCCGCTTCCAAAGAATATGCCATCGCTTCACGAAGTACATTTGGACATTGTAATCCATTTGCATAGCTTACAAGTTTTTCTTCTACGAAAGTTTTACTTTCTTTCAAAAAAGTATCAAAAGCAATCGTCACTATGCTTCATCTCCTAAAGCAGTAAACGGTTCAAGCTCTCCATCTTCCCCAAGAATAACTGCCATTTGTTCTTGTACATTCTTCAGCTTCTCATCACAAAGCTTAGATAATTCCATACCTTCTTTAAAATAAGAAATCGCTTCTTCTAAAGGTACGTCACCTTGTTCTAGCTTAGAAACAAGATGCTCAAGTTGCGAAATTGCCTCTTCAAAGCTTAATTTATTTTCCATTATTCAATTCACGCTCCTCTATGCCTGATACGCTACAATCTAGTATTCCATCTTGTAATTGAACTGAAACAGCATCTCCAAGGCTTACATCTTTCACACTTTTTAACACTTGCTTCTCTTCATCATATACAAGCCCGTACCCTCTCATCATTACTTTAAGCGGACTTAACGCTTCAAGTTTTTGAGCAGCTCTTACAAAGGCAAATTCTTTCGTTTGAAGTAACGTTTGCATTTCACGTTGTAATTGCTTTTGCAACGTTTCCACAGCTACCTTCGTTTGCATAATTTTTTGAGATGGGTGGTGCTTCTCTAAATAAAATGAAAGTTGCTTTAACTGATTCACCTTTTTATCAATATAGCGCTCTTTCGCTAAAACAAGCTGTTCTAGCGCTCTATCTAATTGCTCTTCCTTTTGCTCATATACTTGTCTTGGATAACGGAACGCATACGATTTTTGCAACACTTGTAGTTTTTCTTCTTTTTTATGTACTAACTCTCTCATTGCTCTTTGCAATCTCAGAGTTCTTTGTAATACCTTTTCTTGTAACTCTATAATGTTAGGTGCTGCCAGCTCAGCTGCTGCGGTCGGTGTTGGCGCGCGTAAATCCGCAACAAAATCTGCGATTGTAAAATCCGTTTCATGGCCTACTGCCGAAATAATAGGGATTTCACTCTTAAAGATTGCTCTTGCAACCATTTCCTCATTGAAAGCCCATAATTCCTCAATAGAACCTCCACCACGACCAACGATTAGTACATCTATCTCTCCCATTTCATTCGCTGTACGAATCGCTTGTACAATCGAGGGAGCCGCTGACTCCCCTTGTACAAGTACCGGAAATACAATAACATTCCCAATTGGATAACGACGTTTAATCGTTGTTATAATATCACGAATCGCTGCTCCTGTTGGCGACGTAATCACACCTATTGTTTTAGCGTAAGGAGGAATCGCTTTTTTATAAACTTGAGAAAAAAGTCCTTCTTCTTCTAAACGAACTTTTAACTGTTCGTACGCTAAATGTAAATTTCCGACTCCGTCAGGCTGCATGTCTTGAATATAAATTTGATAAGAACCACTCGCCTCGTAAACAGAGATTTTCCCTTTCACGAGTACCTTCATCCCATTTTCCGGTTTGAATTTAATATTACGATTATGGCCCGCAAACATAACCGCTGCGATTCTTGCATTTTCATCTTTCAATGTAAAATACATGTGGCCACGGCTATGATTTTTAAAGTTGGAAATTTCACCTTTTAACCAAACAGACTGCAAATGCGGATCATATTCTATTTTTGTTTTTATATAGCGTGTTAACGCTGTAACGGTTAAATATTGCTTCTCCATTTCTCTCTCCTCATAGCCGACTCAAATTATTTACAAACGACACCTGCACGTTTGGCAGATTCAACAGTATTATGAAGAAGCATTGTGATTGTCATTGGACCAACACCCTTTGGCACAGGTGTAATGTAACCCGCAACATCTAACACGTTGTCAAAGTCAACATCACCACAAAGTTTTCCTGTTTCTAAACGGTTAACACCAACGTCAATTACAACCGCCCCTTCTTTAATATAATCCGCTGTTATCATTTTAGGTCGTCCAACAGCTACGATTAAAATATCAGCTAACTTCGATAACTCTTTCATATTTTGCGTCTTAGAATGACAATATGTGACAGTGGCATTTTCATTTAAAAACAATTGCCCCACTGGTTTACCGACAATATTACTTCTTCCAATTACTACTACATGTTTTCCAGAAATATCAAGATTTGTTTCTTTTACTAATTCTACAATACCATGCGGTGTACATGGAAGGAATGTATCTTGTCCCGTCATCATACGTCCCACGCTGATTGGGTGAAATCCGTCTACATCCTTTTCTGGTGAAATTCTTTCAATGATAGCTTTTTCTTCAATATGTTTTGGTAAAGGTAATTGCACTAATATGCCATTAATACGGTCATCGCCATTTAAGCGATCGATTTCAGCAAGCAAACGTTCCTCAGTAATTGTTTCAGGAAGTTCAATTAGCTCTGAGTAAATCCCTACTTGTTCACAGCCTTTTTCTTTTCCTTTCACATAAGAACGAGATGCTGGATCTTCTCCAACTAAAATAACTGCTAATCCTGGTACAATACCTTGCTCTTTCAACTTCACAACTTCTTCTGTTAATTGTGCTCGTTTTTTCTCCGCAACTTCATTTCCTTTGATGATTACTGCTACCATTTTAAGATTCCCCCTTAAAGAATTTACAGTGTATCTTTTATATTAGATAAAACGCCGTTAATAAAACGACGAGATTCCTCATCCCCAAATGTTTTAGCAATTTCAATTGCTTCGTTAATTGTTACGTTGTGTGGAATTTCTTCCATGTATTTCATTTCATACACAGCTACACGTAAAATACTGCGATCAACAATACTAATACGCTCAAGCTTCCACTTTTTTAAATTTTGACGAATCGCTTCATCGATTGCTTCTTTATTTTCTACAAAACCTACTACAAGTGACTCTAGAAACTCATTTGTTTCTTCGCCTTCATCTAGCGTGTTTTCCACTGCTACTTTCGGTTCTAATTCACCTGTAATATCCATTTGGTATAATGCTTGCATTGCTCTTTCTCTAGCCGTCCTACGTTTCATTGTAACTCTCCTTTATGCTTCAAGTCTTTCCTTATACTTTGTTATATTATTATAATTTATAAGCCGTCAATTCACTTACTCTTACAGTTTTCATTGATTTTCCAACCTTATAATACAATGATAATAACACAATTTATCGTTTCACACACGGGTTACAAGGCTGAAAAATAATAAAAAGATTAACTTCAAGTTCCATATCTTATCACAATGTACGTTTTTTGGAAAAACGAAACATTTTCTTGTTTATTTCTTATTTTTTGAAATAGTATAATAATTAGAGGGTTGTAATTTGTGAAGAAATGAAACGATAAAAAAGATGCCTATGTTACTAGGCACCTTTTCATTCTTACACTGGTTCGATTTCTGTTTTTTGTGTTTCGAATGTTACGCCAACGATGTGAACATTCACTTCTTTTGGCTCAAGTCCTGTCATTGTAAAGAGTGCTTGGCGAATATTGTCTTGAATCTTTTGTGCAACAACTGGAATTGCTACACCAAAATACATTACAACATAAAGGTCAACGATAATATCTTCGTTTGCTAATTCAACCTTTACACCTTTACCATGATTTTTCTTACCTAACTTCTCAACAACATCTGTAGCAAAATTACCGCGCATTGCCGCTACACCTTCTACTTCTGCAGCTGCAATACCTGCAATTACTTCAATTACTTCTGGTGCAATTTCTACTTTACCAAGAGTTGTATCTTGACCCATATCTAACATATGTTCAGCCATGAAAAAAACCTCCTTTAATGTATCACTGCGTCACAAGTTCATGCTCTTCCAAAAATTTCGTATTAAACTCACCTTTTACAAAATCAGGATGATCTAGCAATTGCAAATGGAACGGGATTGTTGTATGTACGCCTTCAATGACAAATTCACTAAGTGCGCGCTTCATTTTTGCAATTGCCTCTTCACGTGTTTTTCCGTGAACAATTAATTTAGCAACCATCGAATCATAGAAAGGTGGGATTGAATATCCCGGATATACAGCTGAATCGACGCGAATACCAAATCCTCCTGGTGGTAAATACATTTCTACTTTACCTGGAGATGGCATAAATTTTTTGGCAGGGTTTTCCGCATTAATTCGACATTCAATTGCCCAACCATTAAATTGTACTTCTTCTTGCTGTAACGATAACTTTTCTCCTGAAGCAACAAGAATTTGCTCTTTAATTAAGTCCATTCCCGTTACCATTTCAGTAACCGGATGCTCAACCTGAATTCTCGTATTCATCTCCATGAAATAAAAGGTTTTCGTTTTATATTCATAAATAAACTCAACCGTACCAGCACCTGTATAATCAACCGCTACCGCCGCTTTAACTGCCGCTTCACCCATCTGCTTGCGAATATCTTCATCAAGTGCAGGTGATGGACTTTCTTCTAATAGTTTTTGCAAACGGCGCTGAATTGTACAATCACGCTCTCCTAAATGAATGGCATTTCCGTGTGTATCTGCCATTATTTGAATCTCAACATGGCGGAAATCTTCAACGTACTTTTCTAAGTATACACCAGGGTTCCCAAAAGCGGTACTAGCTTCTTGCTGTGTAATTTGAATTCCTTTTATAAGCTCTTCTTCATGGCGTGCAACACGAATACCTTTTCCGCCGCCACCTGCAGTCGCTTTAATAATAACTGGATATCCAATTTGATTAGCAAGCTCGATCGCTTCTTCGGTATTTTTAATAATCCCTTGTGAACCTGGTACAATCGGAACCCCTGCTTCTTTCATTGTATCACGAGCAACGTCTTTTGTGCCCATCTTTGAAATAGCTTCTGGACTTGGACCGATAAAAATCAAGTTACATTCACGGCATAACTCTGCGAAATCTGCATTCTCTGCTAAAAATCCGTATCCCGGATGAATAGCATCGCAGCCTGTTAACTTCGCAACGCTAATAATGTTTGTCAAATTTAAATAGCTTTCTTTCGAAATCGTTGGTCCTACACAATACGCCTCGTCTGCAATCTGTACGTGAAGTGACTCTTTATCTGCTTCTGAATAAATTGCAACTGTTTCAATATCCATTTCTTTACAAGCACGAATAATTCGTACAGCAATTTCCCCACGATTGGCTATTAATACTTTTTTTATCATCACAAAGACTCCCTTATTACGCTTTTACAAGAAATAGCGGTTGTCCATACTCAACAAGTTGTCCGTTATTAACAAGAATTTCAACAATTTCGCCCTCTACATCAGCATCAATTTCGTTAAATAACTTCATAGCCTCGACAATACATACGATAGAATCTTTCGATACTCTATCCCCAACACTTACATATGGAGGGGTATCAGGCGAAGAAGAAGAATAGAATGTACCTACCATCGGTGATGTGATTTTATGTAGGTTTTCATTTTGAACAGCCTTCTTCTCTTCTTGTTTTGGTGCTTCTGCTTGTGCTGCTGCTACTTTCGTTTCAACTTCAACAGGCGCTACTGGTTGCATAGCTTGTTTTGCTGCAGGTGCTTGCACAGCAACAACTTCATTACCACGCTTTTTCATTTTGATTGTTGTACCGTCTTTTTTGTATTCAAATTCATCAATATTAGAGCTATCAATTAATTTAATTAATTCGCGAACTTCTTGAATTTTAAACATGTAAAATCCACTCCCATACTCTTGTTTGTCCCGTTTTTACAGATTCTCGTCACGAAAACTAGATTGACTGTAAAAATACGATGTACTCTATTAGAAAATATATTTCATTAACTAATAGAAATATTTACTATTTCCATCTTACGATAAATTTTTTAAACATTCCAATTTATATTTCTTTATAATAAATCGAAATTCCTGTAAAAATATTATTCCAATAAAAAATTTAATACCTAGTAATAATACCAAGTTTCACATGAAATTGGCAAGACCACTTCTAAAAAAACATTCACTACTTTTTCAAAACGTTACACAGCAAACATGCCATTCCCTCTCCACTCTTCACCACACCTATAGTCAATAACATATTTTTACCAAATATTATTTTTTTGTTTACACGCCGTTCATCATTCCTTCATATAAGAATAGTATGTTCAAAGTGTAGAAAATATATTGTGTCGAGGTGTGGAAATATGATATGGCTCATTCTCTTTTTACCTGCTGTAATCGTTTGGGCATGCGTTCTTTTCATCCACGTCAAATCCGGAAAAAGTAATCATCAGTACCATGAACCACTAATCTTTTACTCACAACGTATTTCTCCGTTCCGAGTTGAACATAGTAAAAATAATTACAAAGACGAAATAGAAAAAAGCTATCGAAAATGATAGCTTTTTTCTATTCACATGTACTTACATACTCTTTTTACTATTTGCATACCCTTTGCTTAGTAAAAGATAATAATCCGCAGGGAAATCCCTACGGATTAAAGTTTCACTTATTTCGCTGGTGGATCAAATTTCACACCTACATCTTTTGATCCGCCTTCACTTCTTACAAGTTGAATAATTTTATTTGCTTCTTTCTGTGAATGTTTTGCCGCTTTAACCGTTACTCTAATATCAGTACCATCAGCTCTTACAAGAGCATCTGGATATCCTCCTTGAGATTTAATTACTGTCTCAAGTAATTCTTGCTTCGTTTCCATTGTAGTGATTGCATCAAAGTTATCTTTCGCTTTACTCTTTTCTGTCGCTGAAGATTTCGAAGAATTCATCACTTCTTGTAATTTTGCTTTCTCTTCACTACGCTGATCTTCCATTTGCATACGTAAAGCTGTGAAATTCTCATCACTTGATTGAACTGATACATTGCCCTCTTTTTTACTTGTTTCTTTTTTTGCATTTTCTTTTTTGTCTGTTTCTTTATTTGTTGTTTCTTTGCTTGTATTTTCTTTTTTCGGAGTTTCTTTAGGCGCTTCGTTTGTTACTGCTTTATCAGTACCTTGTTTTTCTTGTCCAATCTTTTCACCTGTTGCTGGCGATGCTGTATTCATTTTGTCAGGAGTTGTCACGTAATACACAGATAGTACAACAACTAAACTTAACATCGTTAATAGCCAAACTGTTTGTTTTTTTAACACTTTATTTCCTCCCTATCAATTTTTCGGTGAAACTGAAACGCGATGGGCCGGTACATCTAGCAGCCTTATCACAGCTTCTTTTACCATTGCTTTAACTTGTATATTATCCACTCCCTTTGCTACGACAAGAACACCACGTACTTTCGGCTTCTCTGTTCGTAAAACAACAGGAGTTTCTTTATCCCCTTCACGTATAATGACAGTCTTTTCATCAAGAGACTCGTCCTCTACTTCTCTCTTACCGCCTGTTTTATCTGTTTCACCTGTTGTTTGTGAGCGTTTCACTGTATTTTTTTCTAAAATTTTTTCTTCAGATGAATCCAAATTCACTTTAATCGTTACGTCTTTTACTCCTGCTATTTCTTCTAAAGCAGTTTTTAATTCTTGTTCATACGCTTTTTCATATTTTTCTACATTTGACATATTATCATTATTTTTTTGTCCAAAAGTTGGTACATCTTTTTCCTGGTTTTGAGTTTTTTGTTCTTTAAATACAGGTACTTCTTCTTTTTTACTTGAAAAAAAACTACTAGAAAACATAAGCAACATTCCAAGTATGAGTAGGACAAGTAAGAACTTAGGTGTTACCTTTCTTCCCTTCTCATTACTTTCTTTTTCATCTCCATTCAATAAGTTTCGAAAAAATGAGAACTTCGAATTTTTATCTTTATTGTCCATTTACTCTACCTGTCCTCCCTTCCATTTGAACTTGGATTTGTTTATTCTCTAGTTGCCACCTGCTTGAAAAGAAGTCTTTCATTTCTACATTCGTTTCCTCTACTTTTTTCGGTGGTTCTTTCGTGTTAATTTCAACTGGTTTTACTGTTTCGATTGCATCATTTTTACTACGTTCTTTTTCTTTTAACGTCACAACAACAGATTGAATATCTTTCGCTGACTTTACTTCCGCTGTGCTTTCCGCTGCGACTATTTGTATTTCAGAGACTGACATACCATACTGTTTCTCAAACTCTTTTCCTACTTCTTTTTTCATTTTGGTAGCCATCTCTTCTAAACTATATGCACGTGTTAGAGCTTGTATTTCTTTTTTCTTCGAATCTATTGAATTTTTTACAGATCCTTCTGCTACGTACTTTTCTTCATTAAAATTTGCAATTACTTCATTTACATCTGTCTGCAATAGTTTAAAAAGAGGTGTTAAAATTAATACGACTAACAAAAGACTTACAACGAATTTAACGTATTTTTGCAAATTCGAATTTGGAAGAATAAGATGAAGCATTGTCGCTAAGAGCAAAAAAACGATAATATTTCTGATCCACTCTGTAACAAATTGCATACTCTTCACCTCCTACCGCATCATAAGTGTAATATTCCCCGCAGCAATAATAATTGTAATACTTAAAAAGAACATAAATGATACGATAGCTAAGCAAGCAAATACGTAAATGATGCTTCGTCCAATAATGTCTAAGCATTGAATAATTGCTCCGCCGCCAACCGGTTGCAATACTGCTGCTGCGAATTTATAAATAAATGCGATACAGAAAATTTGAATCGCTGGAAAAGCAACAATTAAACATAAAATGACGAGCCCAATAATTCCGACTGTGTTTTTCAATAATCCTGATGCGCTAATAACAGTATCTGCCGCTTCTGTAAACATCCTTCCGACTACTGGAATGAAGTTCCCTGTTACAAATTTAGCAGTTTTCACAGCTATTCCATCAGCAACAGCTGTTGCTGTTCCTTGTACAGATAATACCCCTAAAAAAATCGTTAAAAAGATACCGATAATCCCAACGCTAACGTTTTGCAGAAGCTTGGACAATTTCGTCACTTTATATTGATCACTCATTGTACTTACAATACTTAATATCGTTGCCAGTAATAAAAGCGGTAGAACGATATAATTCATAAGAAGCCCGCTTGTATTCATTAAGAAAATGATAATCGGATGAAAGAAAGATACAGATACAACCCCGCCACCAGTCGCTATAAGCGCCAATAAAATTGGCAATAGCGCTAATATGAAATCTACCATTGTTTGTATCGTTTCTCTTGCATATATCATAACGACATAAAAACTATTTAAAGCAAAAATAATAAGTACCATATATACAACAGCATCAGCAATTTTACTTACACTACTTTTTGAAAAAGCGGATTGCAGTGATTGCAACAATGCACTAAAGATTGTGAGCATAATGAGTGTGCCAAGCAGTTTTCCATTAGCTGCAAGCTCATGAAATAAATATTTTAATAACCCTATCATCCACTCTTTTAGAGAGAATTCTTTTTCTCCCTTTACAAACTCCATAAAACTCCCTTTTTGACTCTCTGGCAAATAGCCTCCATATTTTGTAACAAGCCCGTCCCAAAATTGCTTCACATCTTCAATTCCGAGCTTATCCAATTGTTGATCAACGACGTTTGTTTCTACAGGAGAAGCTTGTACAACAACTGGTAAAGAAAAGAAAAGGAAGCAAGCAAATAGCAGCTTAGCTCCAAACCTCCTCAACATTCACTCCCCCTTATCCCGTCGGTAAAAATACGAGAATAGTTTCAATTACAACCGTCAAAATAGGAATTGCCATAACGAGAATTAAGATTTTCCCAGCAAGTTCAATTTTCGAAGCGATGGCACCTTGACCAGCATCTTTTGTAATTTGAGCTCCAAACTCGGCAATATAAGCAATTCCAATAATCTTTAGTAACGTTTCCACGTAGACGTTACTAACTTTCGCTTCACTCGCAACTCTCTCAATCATTTGTAAAATAGAATGAATTTGATCGATTAAAATAAGAAACATCACGCTACCTACGAACACAATAAATAAAGATGTAATACTAGATTTATGCTGGTTCAAAACAGCAGCTAAAAACGTAGCAACGAGGCCTAATCCGACAATTTGTATAATTTCGATTCGAACCGCCTCCTTTACTGGAAGAGAAAGACACTTTTAATCTTGTCGAATAGCGTATTAATTAAAAATGCAACATGAAATAAAATGACGACAAAACCGACAAGGATAACCCAATTTGCAATATCCTCACGCTTCAATTCTTTTAGTACAGTATGAATGAAAGCTAAAACAATGCCGATTCCGGCGATTTGAAATATTAATCCAACATCAATGGACATCGCCTTTCTCCCCCCTATAGCAGTAAAATTACAATAAGTAGCCCTGCTAGTACCCCTAAGCTCTTAATCATTTTTTCGTATTGCAGTTGTAAAGCTTTCGCTTCCTCTTCTTCTCTCTCCAAATGTGTAATACATAAGCGAATATGTTTTTGTTGTGATTCACGATCATGTTGCCCTAGCGTTTCACCAAATTGCTGCAGTATTTCATACTCGGTTTGTTGAAAAGCCGTCAACTTCCAATTCTCTTTCAAACTATCTATCCAAGCTTCCCTTACTGTTTGTTCTCCACTTTCTAGTTTTTTAGCGAAACTTTGAAATATCCAATTTAATGGCTTTGGCATTTGTTTAACTAATCGCTCGGCAGCCTCAGATAAAGGTGTGTGTCCATACATAATTTCTGCCTCTAATGATTGAAGTGCTGATTTTAATAACCTAAGTTGCCTCGGTCTCTCACTGTATCTTTTAGCGTACGAAAACCCGAAAAAGGTGCTGACCGCAACGATTAACACTGCACCAAATATTTTCACCATACGCCCTCAGCCTTTCTATTTGATAACACTGGTTTTCCATATTTATCTTTCACCTGCATAACCGTTCCTGGACCCCTCGCTTTTGACAACTCCACAAACCTATCAAATATACCAAGCTCTAGCACTGCCTTGAGCGATGGACGTCTCACAACATCCTCATAGGAAAATCCGTGTGCGCTTATAAAAAGCTGGACACCTGCATGCACTGCCTCCATAATTGCTTCACTATCTTCTTTACGGCCAATTTCATCTACGATCAAAATATCAGGACTCATAGAACGAATCATCATCATCATTCCTTCTGCCTTTGGACATGCGTCTAACACATCGACTCGGGTACCAAAATCATATTGCGGGATCCCTTTCACACAACCAGCAATTTCTGACCGTTCATCAACGATCCCCACTTTACAGGAAGGAATTTCCGAAGCACTTACCCCTTGACTCATGCAACGTGCTACATCTCTTAAGAGTGTCGTTTTTCCCGTTTGGGGAGGGCCAATTACCATCGTGTTTAACCACCTTTTTTCATACAAATATGGCAAAAGCGGTTCAGCAATCCCTATTTTTTGACGAGCAATACGAATATTAAAGGAAGAGACATCACGAATCATTTTCACTGCGCTTTTTTCTGTAATGACTTTTCCTGCTAACCCGATTCTATGCCCTCCGCGAAGCGTCACATACCCACGTTTTAATTCCTCTTCCATCGTATAAATTGAGAATTGACTTAACTTATTCAATAAGTAAATAGCATCCTCTGCAGTAGTGATATAGTCATAAAAAAACACCTTTCCGTGTGCAATACACTCTAGCGGCCTTCCAATTCGAACACGAATTTCCTCTAAAGCATCGTATTGCTTACATTCTTCAATTAAGTACTTCATCGTTTTTGGTAAAACTTCTAATACCTCTTTCATCGGCTTCTCCCCACTATACTCGACTTACTATTTCAGTAATGCGATAAAAATACAGCAAATTCCAAGCGCTAGAAAAAAGAGCTTCAAGAAAGAAATTTCACTTGCTACACTCGCTATCCCAATTGTCATTGTTAAAATTAATACGGTAGGTCCAACAAACGCCAACATACCATTTATAAACAACGCTTTCTTCGCATCATTCACATAAAGCATAAGCAAAGCAGCAAATATCTCCGCACTACCTGAAAATAATCGAAGTGCCCCCATAACAAGCACGGATGTTTCCATTGCCGCTAGCCACTGTTTCATTCTTCCACCTTCTCCCGTAACAGTTACTAACTTCGTATTCTAAAAAAGAATATATTTGTACAACCATATGCAGAGGTTGTCTATTTCAGAAGTAAAAACATAATTTTTCTCTAAATTCCGAATTACAATCTGAATATTCATATTATTTCATGGTATATTATGGTATATTTAGTTTAAAAGAGGTTTAAACCATGCAACACGTCACTTTATTACCACTAGATTTATGCCATACAAATGTGATTTTCGAGCTATCAAGTGATCCACATATAAAAAATGCATTGGGAATAACGGTAGAAAACATCGAAGACACGAAAACATTTCTTCTTTTCGCAATAGAAGAAGAGCGTCAAAAGAAATCCTTATCGAGAATGATTGTGAATGAAGAAAATGAAATAATTGGCCTCACCACACTTAAACATATTAATAATGAAAAAAAGCAATCTCACATTGGTAGTTGGCTCGGCTATCCGTACTGGGGAAAAGGCTATAACGAGGCTGCTAAAAAAGAAATCTTTAAAATCGCCTTTTTAGACTTACAACTTTCCTACGTATTTGCTGGTGCTAAAACGAATAATATCCGCTCACTAAAAGCACAAGAAAAACTACCTTATATTTCATTGCATGTGGAAAACAAGTTTCCAGACGAACACGCTGCACTAGAGAAAGAAGTAAAGTCACCTTGCTCTCTGCATGTCGTGTCACGTAAAAATTTTTTAAACTGGTTGAAATTACAAAATGAGGAGGAAAAATATGAAGGCATTGAAAATTAGTTTAACCGTTGTAGTAGAATTAGCTCTTATTTATCTTTTTTCATTATTAGTCGGTTGGTCATTTATAGAGACCTTTTTCCTTGGTAGTTTAGCAATATTTGCAATTATGTGGTTAATTATTATGAGTAACCATAGAAATAACATTACAGATCACGCAATAAGTAAAACATTAACTGGCGTTGAGACTGGCGAAATAAAACCATTTCAAATTGTTTTGACTCCATCTATTATGGGTACTCTTTCACTTGTTTTAGTCAGTTTTATAATAACAGCTATTTACTATCTACCCTATTTCCTATAAAAAAAGCACTCGTGAATTATCACGAGTGCTTTTTTACTATGCACGAGAAACGTATTTACCTTCACCAGTGTTGATGATAAGCATTTCGCCTTCGTTAATGAAGATTGGTACTTGTACAACAAGACCAGTTTCTAATGTAGCTGGTTTTGTTACGTTAGAAGCAGTATCACCTTTAATACCAGGCTCTGTTTCTGTAACTTGTAATTCAACTGTGTTTGGAAGTTCAACACCAAGTACTTCGCCTTGGTAAGTCATAATTGCTACTTCCATGTTTTCTTTTAGGAATTTAAGCTCGCGCTCGATTTGTTTTTCACCAAGTTCGATTTGCTCATAAGTTCCGTTATCCATAAATACATGAGCCTCACCGCTTGCGTATAAGTATTGCATACGACGGTTTTCGATGTGTGCTTTTTCTACTTTCTCACCTGCACGGAATGTTTTCTCTTGAACAGAACCTGTGCGAAGATTACGTAGTTTAGAACGAACGAATGCAGCACCTTTACCTGGCTTTACGTGTTGGAAATCAAGTACTTGCCAAAGGGCATTGTCCACTGAAATTGTTAAACCTGTACGAAAATCGTTTACTGAAATCATGTAAAAAAATCCTCCTGTGTATTACAAAATAATAAGTTCTTTTGGTGATTTCGTAATTACTTCATTACCTTCACTTGTCACAATGATATCATCTTCAATACGTACGCCGCCAATACCTGGAATATAAATACCTGGCTCTACTGTTACAGCCATACCTGGTTCAAGTACTATATCAGAACGGAACGCTAAACCTGGTGCTTCATGGATTTCAAGACCTATTCCATGACCAGTAGAGTGTCCAAAGTATTCACCATATCCTTTTTCCGTTATGTAGTCACGCGTTAGCGCATCAGCCTCGCGACCTGTTAAACCAGCTTTAATACCGTTCACACCACGTAATTGTGCTTCTAAAACGATATTATAAATTTCTTTTAATTTATCAGATGGTTCACCGACTGCAATCGTACGAGTAATATCAGAACAATATCCTTTGTAATAAGCGCCGAAGTCTAATGTAACGAAATCTCCTGTTTCTATCACTTTTTCAGATGCCACGCCGTGCGGTAATGCCGAACGAAGACCTGAAGCAACGATAATATCAAACGAAGAAGATGTTGCTCCTTGTTTTCTCATGAAAAATTCAAGTTCATTTGACACTTCAATTTCAGATACTCCCGGGCGAATGAATGATAGAATATGCTCAAAGGCAGCATCTGCAATCTGTGCAGCTTCCTTTAATATCTTAATCTCTGAATCAGTCTTTATCAAGCGTAACTTTTCTACAAGTCCAGAAGTCGGGATAAATTCAGCATCAATCGCTTCCTTATGCACTGAATAAGAACTATATGTAAGAGTATCTTGCTCAAAACCAAGTTTTTGAATTCCAAGCTCTTTCACTTGCTTTGCCACTTCATCAATGATCAATCCTGCGTGCTGTACAACCTCATATCCAACCGCTTGTTTACTTGCCTGCTCGACGTAACGGAAATCTGTAATAAATTGAGCACGATCTTTTGAAATAAGAACAACGCCTGCTGTTCCTGTGAAGTTAGCCATATATCTACGACTATGTTCATTTGTTAACAAAATACCGTCAATGCCAGCCTCATCAAATGCACTTCGTAATCTTTCAATTTTCTCCATTACTTTATGCCTCCCTCAATTTCTCCATTAATGCAAATAACGCTAACTTATAGCCATAAAAACCAAATCCTACAATTTGACCTGCACAAACAGCTGCCGTCACAGATTCATGACGGAACGATTCACGCTGATGAATGTTAGAAATATGTACTTCAATAACAGGAATCGAAATGCTCGCAATGGCATCACGAATCGCATAGCTATAATGCGTAAATGCTCCCGGATTTAAAATGATCCCTTCATATATATCTTCCGCTTCATGAATAATGTCGATAATGGCACCTTCATGATTCGATTGGAAACATTCTAACTCCACTCCCATTGTTTCTGCTTCTTGCTTCATATCTGCTTCAAGTGTCGCTAGCGTGCCCTTTCCATATACATTTACCTCACGAACACCGAGGCGATTTAGGTTAGGACCGTTTACGAGGAGTAACTTTTTCATATTCTTAAAACTCCTTAATATTAAATATCTATACAATATTTTAACATAGGAGTTACTTATTTGAATAGTTCGTCTTCTCTTGCCCTTCTTGTTCTGCTTTATTGCTATTTACTGCGTAAGAAACAGAATATGCTATAAACACACCATACAATATAAAAATACATATTGTCGTCACAATTGTCTCTTTTGGTAAATGGAGCGCACTTTTAATAACAGGAGCCATTAAACCCATCCCCAAAAACAGTAGTGCCCACCAAAATAGCCCATAAATAATTCCCGCTATAATCCCTTCAAACTTCGCAAAAAATGCTTTATACAAAAAGGCGATCAAAATTGAAAGAAGTCCCATACACACTATTCCGAACACATTGCCCCATACACCCTCTTTCCAACTTCCAAACGCAAATGGTAAAAGGAAATAATTCGGTCCCGCCTCCGTGAATGAAAATATATGAAGGAAATACCAGATCCCGCCCCAAAAGATTCCACCAAACAAACCAATCTGCACAAAATTCCTTGTTCCTAATTGTTCTTGACTCACATCGACACCTCCGCTCAATAGTATGCCCGAAACTATTTTGAAGCATGTTTAAATCCTGCGAAATTTGTCTATAAAAAGAATAAGAAATGTCCGACTCTCATAACATTTTCCCTTGTCATCTACTTGTATTTGCCGATAAAATAAAGGAAACTCGGTGATTGTCTTATTTCAAAACGACAGAACCCAGTATGACAATTGCCTCTTTTTCTACATAAGAGAGAAACAAATACAGGTTGGTGTTAACATGGCAGAAGAGTCAAAACAAATATATGGCGGGCAAGCGGTCATAGAAGGAGTTATGTTTGGCGGTAGAGAATATACTGTTACAGCGGTTCGTCGTAAAGATAAATCGATTGAATTTTATCGATTACCACGCGTTCGTAATAAAGTACTATCTACCCTAAAAAAAGTTCCATTTTTACGAGGGATTGCCGCTATTGTGGATGCAAGTGCGAATGGAGCAAAGCATTTAAACTTCGCTTCAGAACGATTTGACGTCCACCCAGAAGATGATGAACAAATTGCAAATAAAAAAGAAGAACAATCAAAATTAACGATGGTATTAGGAGTTGCAGCTGTTGGCGTTTTATCTTTTATATTCGGTAAAGTCATTTTCACAGCAGTTCCTGCACTATTAGCTGAATTAACGAGACCGATTTTCCCATCTCATACTGGGCAAATCATTGTCGAAAGTGTCATTAAGCTCATGCTATTATTGAGCTATATATACTTTATTTCTTTAACCCCACTTATTAAGCGGGTATTTCAGTATCACGGTGCAGAGCATAAGGTAATCAATGCTTACGAGAATAACCTTCCTCTGACTGTAGAAAACGTTCAAAAGCAAACTCGTCTCCATTATAGATGCGGCAGTAGCTTTATTATATTTACAGTCATTATTGGAATGTTCGTTTATTTCCTAGTCCCTACAGATCCTCTTTGGGCACGAGTTATAAACAGGATTTTATTAATTCCAGTTGTACTTGGTATTTCTTTTGAAGTATTGCAATTTACAAATCGATTACGAGATATTCCCGTATTACGCGTACTTGGATATCCTGGATTATGGCTACAACTATTAACAACGAAAGAACCAACAGATGATCAAGTGGAAGTAGCAATTGCATCGTTTGAAGAATTATTACGTTTAGAGAACAAACAATAATTATTTAAAAATGGTGTTCAACTCCTTTCCTCATCGTTAATATACTAATTTCAATATATGTTTTTAGGAGGTGTCCCTTATGAACGGTCGTTCGTTTACTTTCGCTATATTTGTGCTTATTATCGGATTGGCAATATTCGGCCTTGTTTCATCTGTTATTACAAATCCCATGGGTGTATTAAGAAATATCGGGTACATGTTACTTGTTGTCGGTATCTTTTACTTGCTATACAAGATGTTTACAAATTCCAGTGGTTCCGCAAATTCGCAAAGCTCATATAAGCGTGCGGCAAAACAATCGAACCGCAAACATGGGAAACAAAATGTAGCACCCCTAGGCAATTCTTTCTTTAAGTCAAATACTTCTAATGACAAAAGTAAAAAAGGGAATTCTTCCACTTTGAAACGAAAAAGAAAACAGTCTCATTTAACTGTCATTGAAGGCAAAAAAAGCAAAAAGAAAGACCGTGCTTCCTTTTAGGAAATACGGTCTTTTTTTATACTTTGAAGCACTTCTTTTAAACTTTTCTCTCTCATACTTTCAATTCGAAGATGATGATTTTCAAACGGTAAATTCCGTGTCACATCATTAGGTACCACAACGCACGTTAATCCCGCTGCAACTGCTGCTCTCAATCCATTTAATGAGTCTTCAAATACAACAGCTTCAGATGGCTTAATTCCTAATTCTTCTATTGCAACTCGATAAAGAGCTGGATCTGGTTTTACCTTCTCAACATCTTCTCTCGTTTTAATTACTTCAAAATATTCTCGAATTTGTAGCTCTTCTAAAAAATGAATAACCCATTCTCTAGAAGAACTAGAAGCTAGTGCGATTTTTAATCCCATTTCTTTCGCTTCTTCTAAATATTCTTTTACCCCGTCACGAGCTTCTGGTATTCTCATTTTCTCTTTATGTAAAGTTGCCACTTTTTCTTTTAATACACTTTTGTTAAACTTCTCTTTTAATTGATCATTTAAATATGTATAAAGTACCTCATCTGTTGTTCCAATGCATTTCGCAAATTCCTCTAAAGGTAGTTCCCCGCCGTATTCACGAACAGCATCTCTGAAAGAGTGAAACCATATCGTTTCTGTGTCCACAATTAATCCATCAAAATCAAAAATAATTGCTTTCATAATTCTCCCATCCTTTTCGAATTGAAATAAAAAAGGAAACGCCATACGTTCCCCTTAATTACTTTTCTCTTCATTTGCTCTTTGAACACCGCGAAGCGTTTCCACTCGGACTGCATCTTGTTCAAAGTATTGCACTAAATCACCAATGCGATCAATCGCTTCCCAACTTAAATGATGTTCAATTCCTTCTACATCATTGTAAATTTTACTTTCATCCACACCGATAATACGCATAAATTGCTCTAGCAAGTCATGACGATATACGAGACGTTCTCCGATTTTTTTACCTTTTGTTGTTAATACAAGCCCTCTATATTTTTCATAAATTAGATATTCATCTTTGTCTAATTTTTGCACCATTTTTGTTACAGAGGATGGATGTACACTAAGCGCTTCAGCAATATCAGATACGCGGGCGTAACCCTTTTCATCAATCAACAAATAAATTTGTTCAATATAATCTTCCATACTAGGGGTAGGCATCGGTTTCCTCCATCCAAGTTCATTTTGCTTATTCCGTACGAAGCAATCAATAAAATGATACACCAGAAAGAATAACGTGACAAGTTGAAAACGAGCCTAAATATATAAAACAAAAAAGAATCTGTATTTGCATACAGACCCCCCTTAAGTAAAATATTGTATTTCTGCATTAGGAAAAAACTCATTTATATAACCTCTTATCGTTTCTTCCAATACTGCTGCATCATCCTTTTTATATACATATTTTCCGATGCCATATCGTCCCCATTTATACTTCCGCTTCTCTTCATCCATTTCAAGCTTCGTATTTGGATAACGCTCTTGAATAACCTTTTTCGCTGGTTTTGTAAAACGATGCTGAATTAATTCAAACGTTAAATTTGGTATCGTCATATCCTTCAGCGCATTGTACAGTCGCTCAAATAGTTCACGGTATCCTTCTTCCCATCCTTCATGCATATAAAGTGGCGCAACTATAAAACCAAGTGGATAACCCGCGCCTGCTACTTTACGAGCAGCTTCAATTCTTTCTTCAAACGGTGATGTCCCTGGTTCAAAATTTTTAATTACATACCGTGAATTAATACTAAACCTGAAACGCGTTTTCCCATTATGTTTTGCATCTAACAAATGATCAACGTGCGAATATTTCGTAACGAAACGCAAACGCCCATGCTCACTTTCTCCAATAAATTCAATCGCCCTCTTTAATGCATGTGTTAAATGATCAATCCCAACGATATCTGATGTACAAGCAGCTTCAAACCTTGTGATTTCAGGTGCTCTTTCATCCATATATTGCTGTGCCTTCTCAAATATTTCATCAAGATTCACATACACGCGAACGTAAGGCTTACTCCCAAGTGTCGTTTGCAAATAACAATAATGACAATGTCCCATACATCCTGTTGCAAGCGGAATTGCATATTCAGCTGACGGTTTTGAAGTATCAAACTTTAATGTCTTCCTCACCCCAACGACAAGCGTTGCTTTTGCATTACGATACTTTTGTAAATCATTTTCACCCGGCAAATTCCGAATTTGATTATGGGATGTCGTTTCACGAATTTCTAATCCCATCTTCGTAAACTTCTCATAAAGCTCTTTTCCAAGTGGATATTCAAGTGCCTTCGGTTCAAAGTACACGAGTTTTGGCATAAATGGTTTCATACGCTTCCCTCCTCTCGTTAGTATGGGAAACATTGAAAAATTAACACTCATTAAAGTTTTCCACTTCAGTAACTTGCGTTGCAAGTTACTGAATGTTATAATCCGGATAACAGCTACCTTGCAACGCAAGTTACCTGAGTAAAAGGTGGTGAAATCATGCACAGCCAAATGTTAAAAGGTGTACTAGAAGGTTGTATCCTATACATCATTTCACAAGAAGAAGTGTACGGATATGAACTGAGCACAAAATTAAATAAACATGGCTTTACATTCGTAAGCGAAGGAAGCATCTATCCGTTATTATTACGTATGCAAAAAGAAAAATTGATCGAAGGCACATTAAAAGCTTCCTCACTCGGTCCAAAGCGAAAATATTATCACATAACCGATAAAGGATTAGAACAACTTAAAGAATTTAAACAAAGCTGGGGAATGGTTTCTACTACGGTAAATAACTTATTACAGAGGGAGTGATAGGGATGAATGCACAAGACATGATTGAATTGAATAATAAAAAACGTGAGCTTCTAACTTCCGAAAACGAGGCTGCTTATGGTGATATGTTAGTATATCTTCGAATATCAAACGTACCCGAGCAACAAATGGAAGAACTGTTACTAGAAATATTAGATCACCTCATCGAAGCACAAGCAGAAAATAAAAACGCTTATGACATCTTCGGAGATAATTTACAATCTTATTGCGATGAACTTATATCAGCTTTACCAACTCAAACAAAGTTAGAAAAAGCCTCTTTAATTGGATTTTCTATTAGCTTACTTCTTGCTATACAGTTTGGCATAAATGCAATTATTTCATTTTTTATGTTTTTCTTTGAAAAAAACAATACATTATCAAGTCCGCCTTTTAGCATCCTTGGAACTACTTTGTCCGTTTCAATAATTATACTAGGTATACTATTTATTTTATATTTATTAAAGCGTTACTCCTTTAATCAGAAAATGAATTGGAAAAGAAGAATTCTATTTGGATTCGCATTTGCTACTCCATTTTGTTCCGCTGTATTCTTAAATATTTATTTCCAAAAGCAACCTTACCTCATTTATCATCTAAACTTTTGGCAAAATGCTTTAATTGCTATCTTATTTTTTATTTTATATAAATTACTATATAAAAAATCAAATTTTTAACAGCCCTTCAAAAGGCTGTTTTTTCTTCTGTCTAATTTTACAAATTGAAAAATTTCATAAAGAAAATAAGAAAAATGCAAAATAATTAAAGTTAATTGTTGACGTGATGCTTTTATTATCGGTATCATAAATCTTCGTGAGCAATTATTTTTCGTTATACGATTTTTTTATTATTACTGAATTTTTGAGAGGAGAAATTAGATGTCAGTTAAGAAGAAAACGCAAGTACGCACCGGCAAAATGGTACGTGAACTAATGTTAGCAGACGAAGATGTAAATGCTTCGCTAATTATGGTATATAGTGAAAACGGTGTAAACGCAGAAATTAAAATCGAGGGCTTAACGCCGAAATGTAACGAAGAATTATTTTTGAGCGGAAACGTGGATTGGAACAAGAGTGTTATTTATAAAATTGTTGATTTCACTGGAAACGCTGAAGTTGGTAAAGTTACATTAACAGCGATGAACAAAAACAATGTGTCTCTAGAAATTGAACGCGTTATGTGGAGTAAAGAAAATAAAGAAGCTGCCGAGCAAGAAGAAACACAGGTAGAAGCAGCACCGAAAAAAGAAGTAGTTGTAGAAGCTCCAAAAGCAATTACACCTGCTCCTAAGCCTGTTACGCGTGTGGAAACACCTGCTATGGCACCTAAGCCTACTCCGGTACCGACACCGAAGCCAGTAAGCGTAGAAGCAGCTGTAGAACTAGTTACTCCAGCGCCTGTGAAAAAAGCAGTCCCTACTCCAGTTACAAAGCAAGAGACAGCACCGGTTGCTCCTGCAAAACCGAGGCAGCCTGCTTTGACTGAAACAAATTCAAAACTACAAGAAAATTATGTTAAACTCGTGAAAAAGACAATTGAAGTTTGTCAAGATTACGAGCTTGGCATCGACATAGATGATTCTATTGAAAGCTTAAAAGAAGAACTACAAAGCCAAGGTATTAGCGTTACATTTGACAAAGAAATTATGGACGTTGTAAGTCGCCTTCGTTCTTTACAAGATAAAGGAATCAAAGTAGAAAAAGTACTTAATTTACTATAAAAAAATAAGAGGTGGCAATTGCCATCTCTTATTTTTTATAATTCCACTCATTACTTTCATACTTTTCTTTCGCTAACGTTTGAACTTCATGTAACTGTTCTTCTGTTAATTCATATGGAACAAGTTCTACATCCAATCCTTTTTCAAAGCCAACTTCAAACGCTTTAATTAACTGTTCTATCGTAAATGTACGGTCTGTTAATTCATTAATTGCTACTGCTTTAGAAGAGAACATACTCTTCATACGTTCCTTCACACGTTCATTTGGGAATAAAAATAGATCATATAGTTCATCTAAATCAATTTCTAATGGAATCGATCCATGCTGTAAAATAACACCTTTTTGACGTGTTTGAGCACTACCAGCAATTTTTCGTCCTTCCACTACAATTTCATACCAAGATGGTACATCAAAACATACGCCTGAACGTGGATTTTTTAAATTTTCACGATCTGCTTCTGTTTTTGGAACTGCATAATAGGCTTCTAACCCTAATGCCTTAAAACCATCTAATAAACCTTGCGAGATAACACGATACGCTTCTGTAACTGTTTTCGGCATATTCGGATGATCTTCAGACACAATAACACTATACGTTAACTCTTTGTCATGTAGTACACCCCTGCCGCCTGTTTGACGACGAACGAATCCATATTTCTTTTCGTTAACTACATCCATATTAATATCTTTTTCAACACGTTGAAAATACCCAACTGTTAATGTTGGTACTTCCCATTCATAAAAACGAATTGTTGGTGGCATTTTCTTTTCACTTTGCCAATTTAATAAACATTCATCTAACGCCATATTAAATGCCGGTGAACATTGACCAGAGTTAATATAACACCATTTTTCTTTTCCCATCCTGCACCTCATATAACCAATTATTTTTCACATTCTCTAGTCTACCAAATTCGACAAAATTTGTGAAAGAATACGAAATTTCTTCTTATATGCAAATGAATCTGTTGCATAAATACATAAGGGCATTATAATATTGAAAGTAGGATAAGAAAAAAGGGAGCGATAGAATCGTGTCAACAACTTGGATTATTTTATTAGCCGTAATCGTAGCATTTATCGGCTACACTGTATGGATGTACTTCTATCAGAAAAAATTAATTAAAACTCTTACAGAAGAAGAATTTCGCGCTGGCTACCGTAAAGCACAGCTTATCGATATTCGTGAAGCAGACGAATATAACGCAGGGCATATTTTAGGTGCACGTAACATTCCGTTATCACAAATTCGCCTTCGCCATAAAGAACTTCGTCAAGATCAACCTGTTTACTTATATTGCCAAAGCGGATTCCGTACAGGTCGTGCAGCGCAATACTTAAAAAAACAAGGCTACAAAGATTTCTACCAATTACAAGGTGGATTTAAATCTTGGACAGGCAAAATTAAAAAGAAATAATAACATACAAAAAACTAGCTGAATAAATCAGCTAGTTTTTTCATTTCATCTTATTCGCAATGTATAATAAATTCTGCTTGATTACCTTTTCATCGTTCTCTTCTACATTCCGATACAGCAGCTGATATTCAATTCCTTTCTCTTTCCATATAAGCGTAGCAAATTCGTCACCACGTTCATAATCATCTTTATTTTTAAAATAAGCAGACGTTCCATTATTCAGTTTCATTTGTTCTTGAAATCGCTTCTCTTCCATAAGATCCGGAAAACTATAAGGAAAGTTCGCGACATTTAACTCAATATACTCATTTCTACCTGGCTCCTTCTGTTTATATTTAATCGTTAAGACAGCGTTCTTTTTCCCAAGCGTTCTTACTTCACCCTTCACATCACTTGTAATGTCGTACGGTAAAAACGTTGGAACTTTAAACTTCACCGGAAAATATTTTGGAAGTTCCTTTAGCGGAATAGGATCCGTAACACGATCCATAGCTCCTCCTGTTGTTCCCACAAAGTGTTTTTCTTCTTGCATCGTTTGCTGAAACGAACACGAACTAAGTACAAAACTAGAAAACACGAAACAAATGATTCTTTTTTTCAATTTGTTTCCGCCCTTTCATACCGCTCTCTTAACGAACGAAGCGTTGATATGCTCTTCATATTCGCTTTGTCATCAAACTCCACCTTTGAAAACTTTCTACGTTATTCTCACACATTTTGACAACACTTTTTGCAAACCAAAAAGACCCCTATCATTCTTACGCCCAAGTGAAAAGGTTACGCGAATAAAAAGAAGTCTTATTAATACCATAGTTTGTGAAAAGCTTTTCAGGTCAAGATTTTTTCTTTCTTATTATTTTCCCTTTATAATAAGTGAAAGAGGTGATACATATGGCCAATATAAAACAAATTGCTAAAACTGCTGGTGTATCGATATCAACTGTTTCTCGTGTCCTGAATAATCACCCTTACGTAAAAGAAGAAAAGCGTAAGCGTGTTCTAGATGCTGTTGAAGAATTAAACTACGCAAAAAATATAAATGCTGTCCATTTAATAAGAGGGAAAACATATACAATTGGCGTTATGCTTCCTTTCATTAACCTCCCCTACTTCAGTACGATTATTGAAGGAATCGGAAACGAAGCGTTATTAGCTGGGTATCATATTAATTTATGTCAAACGAATTACGATAGCATTGAAGAAATTCGTGTTCTTGAAATGATGAAAATGAAACAATTTGATGGGATGATTATTTGCTCCCGAACGAGCTCTTGGGAACAAATCGAACCTTTTGCAAAATTTGCCCCTATTATTTCATGTGAAAAAATGAAGCATCCCCTCATTTCATCCATCTACGTAGATCATTATGAAGGTTTCCGTCTTGGTACTGCCTATTTACTAAGTAGAGGCCATGAAAAAATCGGAATTTGTTTAGCAAGAAAAACAAGTGTAAATTCCATGGAGCGCGAAAAAGCGTTCGCCGATACACTTCGTAACGAAGGCAAAACGTTGCATCCTGAATGGATTTTCCACCAATGCTATACAATGCAGGACGGAGCACAAATACTCCATCGTATTTTAAATATGAAAAATCGTCCAACTGCTATTTTCACAGCGAACGATCAAGTTGCAGCTGGTTTATTAACAGAGGCTCGAAAACATGGTATTCGAGTACCTGAAGACCTTGCTATCCTTGGATTTGATAATCATGAAATTTCAAAGGCATTAGACATTTCCACAATTGAACATCCCGGTCTCGCAATGGGCTCACATGCTTTTTCTTTATTCCATAAGCAGATCCAAAGCGAGCAAATTGTCGGCAGTGCAAAAGAACTTTCATTCCATTTAATTGAGCGAGAGACTGTCTAAAAAGAGCGTTACTTATAACGCTCTTTCTCAGCTCTTCACCTATTGACTTTATATTTCCCATCTCATATAATGAACCTAACGAACGGTAGGTAGGGGATGAAAATGACAGCAAACCGCATTAAAGCTGTAGCACTTTCTCATTTCGCACGCTACGGCTATGAAGGAACTTCATTGGCAAATATTGCTCAAGAAGTTGGGATTAAAAAACCATCGATTTACGCACACTTTAAAGGAAAAGAAGAGCTATATTTCATATGCTTAGAATCTGCTCTTCAAAAAGATTTGCAGAGCTTCACAGGCGATATCGAAAGCTTTTCCAATTCGTCCACTGAAGAATTGCTTTTAAAATTATTAAAAGGGTATGCAAAACGATTTGGTGAAAGTGAAGAATCAATGTTTTGGTTACGAACTTCTTATTTTCCGCCTGATGCATTTCGCGAACAAATTATTAATAAAGCAAATGTACACATTGAAAACGTCGGAAAACTTTTATTCCCTGTATTTAAAAGAGCAAGCGAACAAGATGAGCTGCATAACATTGAAGTAAAAGACGCCTTAGAGGCTTTTCTATGCTTACTCGACGGTCTTATGGTTGAACTATTATATGCAGGTTTAAATCGTTTTGAGACACGTTTAGACGCTTCTTGGAAAGTATTTTGGCGCGGACTTTCAAACTGACGGATTGCTCCTTTGCAATGCGTCGTTTTTAAGCCCTTTACCTAACGACTGGTAGGAAGGAGAAATGACATATGGCATGGATTTATGTAATCATCGCTGGTATTATTGAAATATTTTGGGTGATTGGACTAAAAAAAGCAGAGGCACCACTTGAATGGACTGGTGTTGCTCTATTAATTACAATTAGTTTCGTCTTATTATTTAGAGCTTATAAAGATTTACCTGTCGGCACTGTATACGCAGTCTTTACAGGAATCGGAGCTGGCGGAATCGTTCTTACAGAGATTTTCATCTTCGGAGAACCTTTCTCTATCGTAAAAGTTTTATTAATCGGTTTAATCTTCTTCGGAGTAATTGGTTTAAAACGAGTAACAGAAGAAAAAGAAGCGAAGGAGGCCGCATAAAATGGCTTGGGTATTTTTAATTCTAGCTGGTATTTGTGAAATTATTGGTGTACTCTTTATGAAAGTAGCCACTGAAAAGAAAGGCTGGGCACCAAAAGTTATTTTAATCGCTAACTTCGGCGTAAGCTTCTTCTTCTTATCTCTTGCGATGAACACATTACCGATGGGAACTGCTTACGCAATTTGGACTGGAATCGGAACTGCTGGAAGTGCACTTCTAGGCATTCTCATTTTCCGAGAATCAGCGGATTGGCGTCGTCTTGCTTTCTTAAGCTGTATTCTATGCGGCGCTGTTGGCTTAAAACTATTAAGCTAACGTGAGGTGAATGTCATGTGGAAAGAAAAAGGAAAGAAAATATTAGCATGGATCACACTTGGTATCCTCATTCTATTACAAATAAGTTTTCATATAATAGAATCATTGTTTCATACAGTATTATCCATTCTCACATTCCTTCCTAACATGACACTTGAAATTATATCGATTGTTTGGTCCATTATCACCTCCATTGCAATCGTCATTATATGGAGTATCGCCAAACTATGGAATAAGTTATTTAAAAAGGACAGTATTTCTGAAAAAGAATAACTGTCCTTTTTTATATTCATTCAGACTTTCTGTAGAAGTTACATGTGATAAGACAAAACAGACCAATTATGGCAATACTTATACCAACCCCTTTATGTAAACTTGGAAATAACAGTGGTATATCCGAGTAAACATTTGCTAATATGAGGCCGATTGAAAATAAAAATATTCCTATTCTATATAACCATTTTCTTTTGTTCATCATTCTCCCCTCCTAACATTTTTCATATACTCCTTTCTTTTGGACATACTACCTAAAAAAGGAGTGGATAATATGCAAAATTCTATACATAAGCAAATTCTATTTTTATTTTTCCTATTTCTTATTCTCGTTATCGTTTTCAGCTTTATATTACATACTCCAAAAGATGTTGTACCGAGTAACCTCTCTGTTTATAAACTTTTACTTTCCTATTGTCGTTATTGAAGAAGGTGCCTTTTATAGGGCACCTTTTAAAATTCTCTCTTCTCATACAATTTCACTGAAACGAAGATAGATATTATAAACATGCATATTGAACTAATGAATAACACGCTGTTATATAGTTGAATTTGTTCTAGGTTGATTCCAAAGAAAATAGAAGAAACGGCCATAGGTGCTATTAGTATAAAAATCGCAATAAAAATAGTTTTTTTATAGGCCAACCAAAACGATATCAGTAAAACAAAGCTTAAATACACTAAAATAAAGCTAATACTAGCAACCATTGTCGTTTCAATAAATTCAAATAGGTTAACCCCATTCTTCATTCCCATCGTAAAACAACCGACCATTACACTTATAAAAAGAATAATAATTGCTACTATATATTTTGCAAATACAATATGTTTTTTCAATATTGGTAAACTATTTACTATAACTTCACTCTCATTTTTACTATCTGCTTCAAATGTTTTTACTGTTGCCCCAACTGTAATAATTACTGACATAATTATGAACAGATTTTCCGTATCTGTTAAGGCCATATAAAAGAAAACAGGATACAGTATGTACCAAATTAAAAATTTCCATTGAATAATGAAATCTTTTAAAATTAGTTGCTTGATCATGTATTGCACCTCCTAATATGAAAATGTCCCTTCTATAACTCTGCCTGCTGAAACATTTTCATTGAGAGGAACATTGATATGAATATACTCACTAATACTCCAATACTAAGAACACCCATTGCTGGTGTAGCCTCTTGAGAGTGAAGTACTTTTAACATAATTGTTTTATCACCAAAAATATTGCACATAAGACCAATCATACCCATTAAAGGAAAAAGCATAATCAAATTCAAGACAGTAATAACTTTATATCCCCCAATGTAATTAGTCGGTATCGTTACTGCACAATAAATCAAAGTTGCTACTATTGCTGAAAATATTGCATACCCAGGCATAACTATATCTCTGTTCAATAAAATATTTCCTAATATTACGACTATAAAAGTTACACTCAAACCAGCCATAATAAATAATGTGCTTGAAATATATTTAGCTATAATTATCTCTTTTCTCGTTATAGGCAAACTCACTAACACTTTTTCTGCTTTACTTTTCTCGTCATAATAAAAAGAAATATATATAATCGTACTACATGTTATAAATACTCCTATTGCAATCCCCATTGGTTCGACGGAATTCTTAAAAATAGATAAAATAGGGATTAAAAAATAGAAAGGAAACATCTTCTTCTGTAAAAAAAACTCCTTCAAAATCAACTGTTGCATATGAATTCTCCTCTCTATAAATCACGCGTTTCATAAATTTTAATTGTAAGAAACATAGAAGCGATATAGGCACTAGCTAATATCATTCCTCCAACCGTAAATACACCAATATGTACTGGATTCATAATCCACTCACTGAATGAAGATGTTGTTTCATTCAGCCCATCACTAATAAATATCCAAAGAAGTACACCAATCCCCATTGCTGCCGCTGATACTATACTTCTCATGCCCTTTGATTTTGTACCATAATAACTAGGAAAAAATGTCGCCACAAATACTACAGAATAAATCACTCCACTTACCACTACATACCATGGAATTTCAATATAAAAATTAGGATGGTATACACCAATATCATCAATAACAGCAATACCTCTTAAAAGGAATACAATTATCATAGTTGAAACCATGGCACCGACAATAAATATTGCACAGGAAATATATCTAGCAATAATGATATCCTTCCGACTTACTGGTAAACTATTTATAATAATGTCACTTTTATTTCTTTCATCCATAAAGGTTAACGTCATAACGGAGGAGAGGGTTATAAATAGACAACTCATCGGAAATAAAAATTCACCACTTGGCTCTAACATAAAAAACAAAAGAGGCATAACAAAATTCACTAACCACATTACCCGAAAAAAGAACAAATCTTTATATACAAGCTGACGCATAGGCACCTCTCCCTTTCGCAGTGTAAACGATAATGTCATCTAATGTAGGCTTTTCTAGTACAACCTCATTTCCAAACCAATCGATAATTCCTTGTTTATCCTTCGCTAAACCTTCGAAACCAAATTTATTTTTTCGTAATCCAACAAATAGTTCTTTTCCTTCTCGGTCTAATAAATCATTACTTCCTTTTACGATTACGTAGTTCTCCATTAAGTCTTCTTTTTCACTAGTAAATATAATTTCTCCATCATTGATGAACGTAACATAATCTGCAATGCGCTCTAAATCTGTTGTAATGTGCGTTGAGAATAATACGGATACTTCATCTTCCATTACAATTTCTTGCAGCATATCAAGCAATTCACTTCGAACAACTGGATCTAATCCTGCTGTCGGTTCATCCATAATAATAAACTCTGCGTGGTGCGAAAGTGCGATGGCAATCGCAAATTTCATTTTCATCCCTTTTGATAGTTCTTTAATTTTTTTATACTTTGGAACTTGCAATCTATGCATATACGATTGATACTGCTCTTCATCCCACTTTTTATATAACGGTGCAATAATACGCTTCATTTGTTCACACGTTAAATCTTCGTAATAATGATTTTCATCATATACAAAGCCGATATTTTGTTTTATTTCCTTTTCGGCTTTCTTATTGTCCTTGCCAAAAATTTTTATTTCGCCGCTATCTTTTTTAATTAAATTCATAATAATTTTGATCGTCGTACTTTTCCCGGCCCCATTCGGTCCGACAAATCCCATAATATATCCGCGTGGTAATGTAAAACTTATATTTTTCACTGCAAAATCTTCATAACTTTTACAAACATTTTTTAGCTCTAACACCCTTTATTCCCCCTCATATAAACACGCTATCATCTGCTGTAAATCTTCAAGTGAAAGCTGCAACGCTTTACTTTCATTCACAATCTCTTCCGCTTTACTTTCCAATAGGCGAAGCCGCTGTTCTTTTAATAGTTCATTATTTTTACGTGAAACATAAGTCCCCTTCCCAGCAACAGTTTCTATATATCCTTCTTTTTCAAGCTCCTCGTATGCACGCTTCGTTGTAATGACACTAATTTGTAATTCCTTCGCTAAGCTACGAATAGACGGTAATTGATCTCCACCCTTTAAACCGCCATTTAAAATAAGCTGGCTTAATTGTTTTCTTATTTGCACATAAATAGGGTCTTGGGAAGAATTCGAAATAATAATATTCATGTTTTCCTCCAGTGTGTGTATATACTGTGTATACCTTATATATACAGTATATACACAGCATCCTATTTTTGGCAAGAAAAAAAGACCAACATTTTCCTGTTGGTCTTTCGTATATGTATCACTTTTCAAAGCGATCTAACATCTCGTCTCTCATTCCGAAACTTACTACTGCAATTCCTATATACATAAACAGAAGGAACGCCGGATGAACTGTATTGTACCAGCTGCTGTCAACAATTAAGTAAATCGTTAATGCCACAACAAGAACAAACGCTAAGATAAACATATAAAAGTGTCTTGTACTACCCATGATAAACTCCTCTCTTCTCTCTTCTCACTTCACCATTCAACAGTTTATTTTATCGAATAATTCGATATGACTCAAGGTTAACTTTCTGTTATGTAATCAAGTTCTACCTTTACAATGTCCTCACATGCTATTGAAATGATTGTTCCTTGTTTATCAATCGCCGTCACTTCTCTATTATCCATTACACGATTTGCTACTCTTTCTAATACTTTCCCTTGGTCTCGATAGCAAAATTCTTTTACATCTTTAATTGTTTCTCCATTTTCTAAATGGTATACCATTCTATAACATCGATATCCCACACTTTCACCCCCGTCTTGTTCGTTTTTTCACATATACATAAAAATGAGTAATCTTTGCCTCATCACATCTTCTTAATTTCAATAAAATTCTAACAAAAATAAATACTTTTATCAAACCGACTTTTTCAACAAAACTACCTATAAAACTACACCTTTACACCATTAGGAAACAAAAAACATATTTTTTTAACATTTTCTTCACTATTTCTGCATAAAGTGAAACTTTATGCAGTGGGGATTTTTGTTCATCCCCACTGATTATTAGTTGAACCAATCGGGCATTTACGGACAGTTTATCTCCCACCTGGCTTCTTTGCACCAGCTAAGTTTTGAGTTGGGAGTTTACTGTCCGTTAATGCGGGACAAATTATCCATACAAAAAAAGAACCCGCCTCAGCGAGTTCTTCCTTTGTTATTTTAATCAAACTTGTACAGGAGCTGGCTTCGCATAACGTAAAACTGGTTTACGTGCAGCCATCGTTTCGTCTAAACGTTTAATGACTGTCGTATGCGGTGCTTCTTGTACAACTTCTGGATTTTCTTCTACTTCTTTAGCGATTTGAATCATCTTATCAATGAAACCATCTAATGTTTCTTTTGATTCTGTTTCTGTCGGCTCAATCATAATACATTCTTCCACATTTAATGGGAAGTAAATTGTTGGTGGATGGTAACCGAAATCAAGCAGGCGTTTTGCGATATCTAATGTACGTACACCAAGTTTCTTTTGACGACGACCTGATAATACAAATTCATGCTTACAATGTCTATCGAATGGAAGATCGTAGAATGGCGCTAATCTTCTCATCATATAGTTCGCATTTAATACAGCATACTCCGTTACTGCACGCAAGCCATCTGGACCCATAGAGCGAATATACGTGTATGCACGAACGTTAATTCCGAAGTTACCATAGAATGGTTTCACACGACCAATTGCTTCTGGACGGTCGTAGTTGAAGTGATAACCATTTTCCGTTTTCTCTAAAATCGGTTTTGGTAAGTACGGAATTAAATCAGCTTTCACACCTACTGGACCAGAACCTGGGCCACCACCGCCGTGAGGACCTGTAAATGTTTTATGAAGGTTTAAATGCACAACGTCAAATCCCATATCTCCTGGGCGTGCTTGGCTTAATACCGCATTTAAGTTTGCACCATCATAGTATAATTTACCGCCTGCATTATGGACGATTTCTGCCATTTCTAAAATATTTTCTTCGAATAGCCCTAATGTATTAGGATTTGTTAACATAAGTGCTGCTGTTTCTTCGTTTACAACACGTTTTAAGTCTTCTAAGTCAACAAGGCCATTTTCATTTGATTTTACTGTAATTGTTTCAAAACCAGCTACAGTTGCAGATGCTGGGTTCGTTCCGTGAGCAGAGTCAGGCACAATTACTTTCGTACGGTTAAAGTCACCATTCGCTTCATGGTATGCACGAATTAACATTAAACCTGTCCATTCTCCATGTGCACCAGCTGCTGGTTGTAAAGTAACAGTATCCATACCTGTAATTTCAATTAAATGCTCTTGTAAGTCGTACATTAATTCCATTGCACCTTGTACTGTCTTTTCATCTTGCAGTGGATGAATATTTGCAAATCCTGCGAAACGAGCTACACTCTCATTAATTTTCGGATTATATTTCATCGTACAAGATCCAAGTGGATAGAATCCAGAATCAACACCGTGGTTACGGTTTGAAAGTGCTGTATAGTGGCGCATAATATCAAGTTCAGATACTTCTGGTAGCTCTGCATCTTCTACTCGAATATAATCGCTCTCAAACACATCTTCTAGTTTCACTTCTTCTACATCTAATTTGGGTAAGCTATATCCTATGCGTCCTTCTTTACTCACTTCAAAGATAAGTGCTTGGTCTTGGTTCTTCATTGGATAGCCCCCATTTCGTTTACAAGTGTGTCAATTTCCTCTTTTGTACGAAGCTCAGTTACTGCTACAAGCATATGGTTTTCATGCTCTTTATAATCACGGCCTAGATCATAACCACCGATAATATTCTTTTGTAATAATGCATCGTTTACTTCTTTCACTGGACGTTTGCAATCTACAACAAACTCATTGAAGAATGGTCCAGCAAATGTTACTGTGAAGCCTTTCGCTTCAAATTGACGTTTTGCATACTGTGCTTTAGAAATGTTTTGACGTGCCATTTCTTTCACACCTTGTTTGCCAAGTGCCGTCATTGCAACAGAAGCTGCTAATGCATTTAACGCTTGGTTTGAACAAATGTTAGATGTCGCTTTATCACGACGAATATGCTGTTCACGTGCTTGTAACGTTAATACAAATCCACGTTTACCATCTGAATCTACAGTTTGTCCAACAAGACGTCCTGGAATTTTACGCATAAATGCTTTCGTTGTTGCAAAGTAACCACAGTACGGTCCACCAAACTGCGTTGGAATACCGAATGGTTGTGCATCACCGATTACAATATCAGCACCAAATTTCCCTGGTGGTGTTAATGCGCCTAATGATAATGGATTTGAAGAGACGATAAATAATGATTTTTGTTGATGAACGATTTTTTCAATATCAGCTAATTTTTCAACTTGTCCGAAGAAGTTTGGATATTGAACGATTACACAAGCAACTGTATCATCTACTTCACTTTGTAATACGTCTAAATCTGTTACACCATCTTTATGATTAATTTCAACAACTTCAAGATTTTGACCTTTTGCATACGTTTCAAGTACTGCTCTTGATTCTGGATGAACCGCGCTAGATACAAGAATTTTCTTTTTGCGAGTATGGCCAGCTGCTAACATTGCCGCTTCAGCTAAAGCTGTACCCCCGTCATACATAGAAGAGTTTGCTACATCCATTCCTGTTAATTCACAAATCATTGTTTGGAATTCAAATATTGCTTGTAATTCCCCTTGTGAAATTTCCGGTTGGTATGGTGTGTAAGCTGTATAAAATTCTGAGCGAGAAATAACATGATCTACAATTACTGGAGCATAATGATCGTATACACCTGCTCCTAAGAAAGAAGCGTATTCTTTTAAGTTAGCATTTTTACTAGCCATTTGAGATAGCTCTTTTAAAAGCTCTGGCTCTGATTTTGCTTCTTTAATTTTTAAATCCCCTTTAAAACGAACACTCTCTGGAATATCAGAGAATAATTCATCGATCGTTTGAACGCCGATCGTTTGTAACATTTCTTTTTTGTCTTCTTCTGTCATTGGAAGATAACGATGCAACATGAAATCTACCCCTCTCCCCGTTACTTTGAACGTTTGTAAAATGGTGTTGGAACAACTACTGCTTTGACGCGTTTATTACGAATTTCAATTTCTACTTCTGTATCAACTGCTGCGTATTTTACATCAATTAGTGCTAAACCAATGCTTTTCTTTAACGTTGGAGATTGTGTACCACTCGTTACTTCCCCAATTTTTTCTTCACCAATAAATACAGGGTAATGCGTACGAGGAATTCCACGTTCGATTACTTCGATGCCGACTAATTTACGAGGCGCACCGTTTTCTTTTTGCTCTTTTAACGTTGCTTTTCCAAAGAAGTCTGCTTCTTTATTTGTTTTTACCGCAAAGCCAATTCCAGCCTCAATCGGTGTAATATCTTTTGATAATTCTTGTCCATAAAGTGGTAATGTTGCTTCGAATCGAAGTGTATCACGAGCACCTAAACCACATGCTTTTAAGCCCTCTTCTGCTCCAACTTCAAGAAGTTTCTCCCAAAGTTTTGCAGCATCTTCACTCTTACAGTAAATTTCGAATCCATCTTCACCTGTGTAACCTGTACGAGATACAAGTGCTGGAATTCCGTCTACAAGAATATCGTTTTTAAATTTAAAGAACTTAATTTCTTTCAAATCTTCTGACACAACTTTTTGTAAAATGCCTTCTGCTTTTGGTCCTTGAATTGCAAGCTGTGCAACTTCACTAGAAACATTGACTACTGTCGTATCGCCAATTACATGACTTGCTAACCATTCGTAATCTTTCTCGATATTTGATGCATTGATTACTAATAAATAGTCTTCTTCACCACGTTTGTAGATTAATAAATCATCTACTGTACCACCATTTTCGTAGCACATAGCTGTATATTGTGCGCCCCCTACCTTTAAGGTAGATACGTCATTTGTAACAACACGTTGTAAAAATGCTAAACTATCTACACCTTTTACTTCAACTTCTCCCATATGAGACACATCGAACAAACCTGCAGCTGTACGTACAGCTTCGTGTTCTTCTTTAATGCTTGAAAATTGAACTGGTAATTCCCAACCACCGAAGTCGATTGTTTTCCCACCATACTTCGCGTATACATCAAATAACGGTGTACGTTGTAATGTAATCATGCTCTCTCCCCCTTATGCTTTGACAAATCAATAAAAGTTGCTTCCCTTTTCTAAACATTTTCATTCTGAAAAGATAGGATATACGGAATCTCATTATATTTTTTTATGAAAGCGTAAATAAAAAATCACTTTCTTGGATAAAATACGAAAGATTCCACACATTTCACACCATTATCCTAACATCATTCGCTATATTTCATCAATATTCTAGCATAAAAAATAATTTAGAATTTTTTATGTTAAAACACAATAAATACAGCTTTTGAGATTTAATACTTTATTATTGTCTATTATATAGCCTTTAATAACGATAATTATGCCTTCTTTTAAGGCAAATCATCATACATTAAAAAATAATTACTTTAGTTTATAAAAGGTGGGAGAGTTGTAATGAATGTCGATATTTCCGTAGATCGGACATGGCAAAACAATTTTTTAAATAGAATTGACGAAGATGGTCCTTGGACAAACTGGGATTTATATCACTTAGCTTATGAAACAGAAAAATCGTTACTTGTTCCTACTTTTGATGGACTACAAGCACCGAAACATTTATCCCATTTCACACCGCTTCCGCATCAATTAGAAGTCGCTCAAAATGTGATTGAACAAATGAACGGTAAAGCGATTCTAGCAGATGAAGTAGGCCTTGGAAAAACAATCGAAGCTGGACTTATTTTGAAAGAATACATGGTCCGCGGGCTCGTGAAAAAGGTACTTATACTTGTCCCAGCTTCTCTCGTATCACAATGGGCATACGAACTGAATACAAAGTTTTTCATTCCAGCTGTAGCCCAAAAGAAAAGCTATTCATGGGAACAAGCCGATGTGATTGTCTCCTCAATTGATACTGCAAAACGTTCACCGCATCGTGATATCGTTTTGAACTTAGAATATGACCTTATTATTATCGATGAAGCACATAAACTTAAAAATAATAAAACAAAAAACTATGAATTTGCACAGCGATTAAAAAAGAAATTTTGTTTATTACTAACCGCTACTCCTGTTCAAAATAAGATTGATGAAATTTTTAACCTTGTTTCTTTATTAAAACCAGGACATTTAGGCAATCAATCCAACTTTGAAGAATATTACGCTTCCAAAAATCGCTCAGCCGAATCAGATGAAGACTTAAAAGCTCTCATTAATAAAGTAATGGTGCGAAATAGACGACATAATACCGGTATCGATTGGCCGAAGAGACATGTACGTACAATTTTTGTTGAGTTTAATGAACAAGAACAAGCTCTATATAATGATATCGAAAATTGGCGAGGACAAGACGCCTTCACATCTGCTTTCTCATCGTTAACTTTAAAACGGGAAGCATGTAGTAGTCGTGAGGCTGTTTACTATTCATTGAAAAAGCATGTAGAAAAAAGACAGAAAGAAAACGAACATTATATAAAAGATCCACATATCGATGTGCTAATGGACAAAATTAATCATATTCCTTTCAACTCAAAAGCAAATAAAGCTCTTGAGCTTATAAAAGAAATTGACGATAAAGTCGTTATCTTCACAGAATATCGAGCGTCACAAATGTACTTACAATGGTTTTTACAACAACACGGTATTTCTTCCGTTCCATTCCGCGGCGGGTTTAAACGCGGGAAGAAAGATTGGATGAAGGAGCTTTTCCAAAACCACGCACAAGTATTAATTGCAACTGAAGCTGGTGGTGAAGGGATTAACTTACAGTTTTGTAGCCATATGATCAATTATGATTTGCCATGGAATCCAATGCGTCTTGAACAAAGAATCGGGCGTATTCATCGTCTCGGTCAAAAGAATGATGTTCATATTTATAACTTAGCTACAAAGCATACTGTTGAAGAACATATTCTGAAACTGTTATATGAAAAAATCAACTTATTCGAGCGTGTTATCGGTGAACTCGATGAAATTTTAACGAGAATTAATATGAAAAACATCGACGCGCACATTCAAGAAATTTTCGCGCAATCAAAAAGCGAAGGTGAAATTAGAATTAAGATGGAAAACTTAACATCTATTATCGACTTTGCGAAACGAAATGAAGCTGAGGTGCAGGGCTATGCAGCAACATGAAATTCATAATTACTTATACAATTTCTTTGAGGCGAATAACTGTGAAATTTTAGAACGTTCTCCTCATTTATTAGATGTACAGTTAACAATTGAGATGGATAAATTATTAATGAATCGCCCTTTTTATTGGCACTATCTTGAGAAAACAGGAGGCGTACCGAATCCGATGCGCCTTACTCTTATTACAAATCCAGAAAATGAAGAAAATGATGGTGAGCTTATTCACTACGGTTCACCACGTCTACATCAAATTTTCCAAACGACAAAAGAATTAGGCTCATACATACGTTTATATGAGGATGTAAGACATAATGGAGCAACACATACACCGCTCCACCCTTGGCTCGGTATTAATATAAAAGTTTCCTATCAATGTGATCGAAAAAAAGACATCCTTCACTCGATTGGTATTCATCTCATTTCTGGAACAATGATGGCAAACTTTCATGAAACATTAACAAACATTAAACTTACACCAAAAATACCTGATTTTTGTTTTACGCTCTCGCCCATCATTAAACCTCAAAGTGGTTTACAACGCATAGAAGACGCTTTAAAAAATATAATTGCAGAAGATGACCATACGTGGGCAAAAGAAGCAAGAGTGCGTTGGAATCATGATTTAGACCTTTTAAACCGTTTTTATGAAGAAAGTGACGAACTTCCTGAAAGCTATGAAATTGAAAAACAAGCTCTGCAAGAACAGTATGAACCACGTATTACAGTGCAAATTATTAACGGTGGACTCTTTTATGTTACCGCGAATCATTTTCTATCAAAATAAAGCTCCTTCTGCTTTAGAAGGAGCTTTATTTCGAGTTACTCTCTATCCTCATTACGCTCTTGTTGTTTTTGCTTTGCCATGCGTTTTTGATACGCACGATCCTTCGCGCTCACATGATTTGCATCAGTTGGAAGATTTTCTTTCGAACGTCCAATTCCATTGCTCATCTTTCCCACTCCTTTTTACGTTTTTCAGAATACATGTTTATTTTCAGCTAGAGTGACAATCCTTATACAAAAAAATAAGAGCAGCCATTGGCCACTCTTACTCGCTCACATATTTTTGAAACATATCATGGATGCCTTTATTTACTAGGTTCGAGATCTGCTCGTCAGATTTATTCGGATAACGATCACGCAATCTGATAGATGCCTTCACCATTAAATTTTCTAATACAGAACGGCCACCTTCTCCATAAATAATTTCAGCATATTTAACAAGCCTTCCATCCTCTACTGTTGCTGGATTATGATTGAAGAAAAATTTACTCATTGTCTCCACCTCTCTCTTTTGATAACGTTTACATTTATATAGATTATTTATGTTATTTATTTCACAATATTGTATGCATGTATATTTAATTAGTTTCATTATAAAGCAACATATCGATAGTAAATATGTGATTTTCCGTCCATTTTGTGAACAAATTAAAAATGAAAGCGTTTCCTTTATTATATACTAAAAAAACTTACTACGCTAGGGGCAATTTTTTTCAATCTACTAACCCCTCGAAAATTGATATATTTTTTCTTTTCCCATTAAACCCTTATACAATTTTCAGAAATTATATTATAAAATATATGTATGACTTAAGGAGGCTTTGTATGAATCAAAATAAAAAAGCTATATTAGATCTTGTCTTTTATCTCGTAATCCCATTCCTCATTTGGAAATTTGCAAAACCTTATATCGATCCTTATTACGCGATGTTACTTTCCTCTGTTCCGGGGATTATTTATACACTGTATACCTTTAAAAAAGAAAAACAGTTTAACGTGACAGGGTTCTTTATTTTAATTACACTCATTTCTAATACAACGGTAGATTTATTATCTGGGTCAGCTGAACGAATGTTGTGGAATGATGCATATTATCACATCGTACTCGGTATTATCGTCATCTGTACAATTTTCATAAAAAAACCACTCATGTTATATTTCGCTGCGGATATTGCAGCGCTGCAAGGGCATGACCGTAATAAAAGTCGTGAACTGTATCGTGATAGTCGTATCTATCCAGCATTGCAATATTTAACGCTCTTTTTTGGTCTACAATTCATATTAAAAAGCTTCTTAAAAATTTATTTCATCTCTGTTTTTGGTGTAGATGGCTATGGTGAAATGAGAGCGATTATGACCGCTGTAGGCTGGGGCATTTCTATTTGTATCGGAATAGGATTTGTATGGGTGAACAATAAAATACATGCCGTTACGGAAGAACAAGAATCCGTGCAGTAAATAAAAATCCCCTAGTGTAATACGACACTAGGGGATTTTTGGTTTGCTAAACATATGACTAAAATTCAACTTGATTTTTTTCTTTTACTTTTTACATTTCGGTAAAACAAAGCAGCACTCAGCGGCATAACACCAAACCACTTATTCATAAATGGCTCTTTTTCAGCACGGCGTTGTTCTTTCTTTTGTTTTCGATCTTCTTTTGGAGCATCCATATACGACACAAACTGCTGCGTCACAAAGCGAACATAATCATTAGTAGACATATTATCATCACCTCTACTTGATTAGTATGTCCACTTTTTTACACATTAATCTTTTCCTTTAATTCATTCATAATTTGCTTTACAGACTTATTTGTCGTATCGATATGAATGTGAGCCTCTTCATAATAAGCTCGGCGTGATTCAAATTTCTTTACAAATGCATCTATATCTTTCTTTTGAAATAGTGGACGTGTCGTATCTTCACGAAGCCTTTCTGCAATTACATGCGGATCGCAATATAAATACACGACAGTTCCGTTCTCTTTCATCCACTTGCGATTTTCCGCTCGTTCAATAATTCCCCCACCAGTTGTAATAATGACATTATGGACTGGTAGCGCACGTAACATTTCACTTTCATATTCCCGAAAAGCCATTTCGCCTTCTTCAGCAAAAATATCACGAATTGCCTTCTCCTGCTTCTCTTCAATTTTTTGGTCTGTATCGATAACATCCATATGAAGTTCTTTACTTAACGCTTTTCCAATTGTTGTTTTCCCTGCTCCCATGTAGCCGGTTATGTATATAGATTTCATTTTCTGTCCTCTCAATCGTCATTTATTAATTGTTATTATAACGAAAGATGCTACTTTGTTTAATAAAAAAACGTTTTGTTCTTATACTATGAAGAACAAAACGTAACACTCGCTTTTACTTATAAGTACCTCTTCTCACCCACTGCGTTGCAATCCATTTCTCACCTTTCGTTACAGGTGCCCCTCCGTGTAACGTAAGCTCATTTATTGATTGATCTTGATAAAAATACTCAAAGTATACTGCCATTCCCTTTCTAGGGTGTACAGAAAGATTTAATTTCGGGAAGTACGTTTCTCCGCCTTCTTCTACATCATTTAAATACATTACAAGCGTACTAATACGATTATTAGCAGCTGATCTACTATGTTCCGCAAAATAATCATAGTGGGCTTTATATTGTTGATCCACTTCATAATTTAAAATGTGTAATCCTTCACCATGCGACGCAGGAACATTCATGATAGATGAAATTCGTTTTTCAATCTTTGAAGTAAGTTCATTGTCTTCCAAAAATGCACCGCTACTTGTTCGAATATCATTTACATCACGTGATGAACCAATTTTAGAACGCTCCATTTTATTTTTAGACATTTCAATCAATTCACCACACTCTTCATCACTTAGTACATTTGCTAATACGACAATAAGAGGTTCTTCGAATTTTGAAATAATGTGTATTTCTCTATCTTCTGTCATAATCGTATTTCCTTTATGATCAAAAATAGTTTGTTCCTTATTTTCACCTATTTGATTGTTGTTTGTCATTTCCCTATTCTCCCTAAAAATAATGATTGGATAGCATGAATATATCATATTCTTTCTACCTTTCTCTTTTTTGAGAAAATTTAAACTTTTAATCATTATATTTATCCATTTCTTCTAAAAAATCAATTCAATTTACAATAGAAAATCCTGGTTTATCTCCATATATTTCACATATTATCCTTCTATCCAATCCACTATTTTTCCATCCTTTTTTCTATACCGAAAACTCACCGTATAGAAAGCTTCCTGTTTGAGTGTGCACTGCAACGTAACGAGAATTAAATCATTTTCAAAGACATAATTTCCACTCGCTTCTCCCTTTTCATACTGAAAGAAAAATGTACCTTCTTTTTCTTTTTGCTGTAAATCTTTTTTTATATCTGTAATAGATCGGTTAAGTAATTCATCCAATAAAAACTTTTGTTCTATTTCTATATAAAAATTTTTATCTGTAAACAACATATTTGTTTCGTATATAAAAAAAGAAGTTAATAAAATAAGAAAGATAATCGTTCCAGGCATTGTAAATCCATTTTGCTTTCTCATACGTTTATTCCTATTTCGCTATATCGCATAACTACACCTTCATATATTTTCCCACTAGTATCTTTTACATTTATAATGAGTACATGAGGTGTTAGTTTGTAAGAAACTGTTCCAATATTTTGTAAAACAACTTCCCTCCCGCGCCTATTTACCTTTCTTATAAGACGACTATTCTCTTTTTCATACGATACTTCACTCCCATTACGCGATCGGAATCGTAAAATACTTTCTCCATTTTCAAATGATAGCTGTTCTCCAGATGATACTTCACGAAACTCCAACTGCATTTGCCCTAAATATAGATACATCCCTTTTATTTGTTTTTCTCCCCTTTCAAACATCCTGTTATATCAGGGTTTTTATCTACGAGCTTTTTCAGGTATTTTCTATCCTTTTCTAAAAAGCGGGGCAAAGGTGGGGCGTCAATACAAAAAAGGGGGGCAAAAGAGCTGGAATTTCTTTCAGCTCTTTTTCATTGAAATTCTGGGACAACATACACTTTCGCATAGACTCCATTCTTCATTGCGAATTGCTCTAAAGTTTTTTGTCTATATTCCGTCAATGTAAAAAAATGAACAAATGGCACCTTACCATTATACTTCTCCTTATAATAAGAAGTAAATTCACTATACCTATTCATTTTCTCACTGTTTATGTGCATCATTTGAGTGCGATCTATTTCAACAGCATTTAAAATCCCTTCTTCATCTCGGAATTTCACATCTGGAATAATTGTCTTCTTTTTATCATCTATTTTATAACGTATAGGTGTTTCTATCTGCCAGTCATCCGGACAAAACAGATAGAGCCAAGCTTCATTTCTCATAAGGCTATGTGCTAATCGAATTGTTGGTACTATTTTTTCTGTATCATCGAATAGCGCACGCCCTTTTTTATTTAAGTAATATACATATTCCTTTTTATAAACTGTACTATTAACAAACGATCCCAAATCCTTTAATATACGGTTTGCATTTCTTATTCCACCTAAATCATGTATAGCCATTAAATGCCTACGTGTAGCGAATTTCAGCTTTCTAATCGAGGTCAGAATCATCATCTGACGATTCAATTTGATGTGTGTTTGTATGTTCATGTTTCTCCACCTCATATTGTTTTAGTACATTCCACATCATTTCATTAGAAATATAAGGCACTTGAATTTCTGTTAACCTATCCGTTTTAAACAAAGCGCGTCCAGGAATACTTTTTATTGATTCTAAACCTGGTTCATCGATAACAACACTTGAAGCTGTTTGAGTTGGCAACCTAAATCCTAGTTTCGCATCTGAATTTTGCTTAACTTGTCGCGGTAATGTATCTCCAGTCGGATATTGTGTACAAAAAATCAATCTAAAACCGAGCGCTCCACCAATCCTCGCTATATAAGAAAGCATTCTCTGACAAGCAATTAATAACTTTTGCTGCTCTTTACTCATACTTTTATCAGGACAAAGTTCAGCACCTTCATCAACTATAACGAAATGTCGTTCTTTTATATTTGTTTCTACAACGTTTGTATAGTGCCTTTCCTTCATATAACACATTTTTTCTTCCATCTTTCCAAGAATTGCATTTAAAACTTGAAATGCTTGAATCGGCTTTTCCGCTATAGATTCAACTTGCTTTAAATTTTGATATGGCCCGAATTCTAATCCGCCTTTTAAATCAACAATGTATAAATGCGTATGGTCTGATTGTGCTGTAATAAGAGATGTCATTACATTCTTTAAAAATACGGTTTTTCCCATACGTGTCAAACCGCCTAAAGTCATGTGTGGTGTTTTATCGAAATCATGATAAATTAACTCTTCTAAGCTTTGCCCTATAGGTACAAGCCATTTCCCTTGTTCAACTAATGTTTTGGACCATTCCCACTTATTAGGTATGTCTTTATGAAATACTCGAATACTTAATTTATAATTATCGTAATGGATCCGAACAGGTTTGTTTAATCCCTCACTCACAACGTCCTCAACCTTTTGAATAATTTTGCTAGGCATACCTACAGGTAAAGTGTAAATATATGTTGTGCTGCGATCATCATCAATTTGTTTTTGAAACGTAGGATAATGCAACTTATCGTCCCTTTTAATAGCAATCCCACTCACCTCAAAAAAGACTTGAATCTTCTTTTTGTCATCATCTTTTCGTTTGAACTTTTCACTTACTAGTGCATAAGTTAGTGCTGCCGTGGGAACCAGTAGTAACTCCAGCATAAACATTTCCTCCTTACATATCCTATAAGGATATCATTGCACTCTTTTGGAATATGACGGGACAAGCCTTGTCTTATGCCTTCTCTATTGTCCCACCATTCCATATTGCATGCCTTTATAGAAACATAACTAGAACATAACGTAGAAGGTATAAGAACGAGCCTGTGAGCGTTGTGTACAAAGTAATACGTGGAAGCCAATGTGGAACACTCTTCCCCATTTTTTCCGCTACCTTCATTGCAACTACTGACAAACCTGTTGCTGTCCAAATAATTACCGCTTCTCCTGCAAGAGTCATGTTTATTCCTCCTCTTCCTTTTCACGAAAGGCAATACCTTTTCTCGTTAGGACGACATCATAACAATCCATTAGAATTTCCCAATTTAAAACATCTTCTTCCTCTCCATATAGATCTTCTTCTAATACCTGTGACAAACTGAAATATCCTTTATATTCTTTTCGATCATAAACTTCATGATTTTTCATGTGATTTAAAATTGATTCCGTCTCCGCTCGTGATCTGGATTCATTGTACATCAAGCGCAATTCCTTTGACGGATGAAGATATGAAGTTGTGTTCAGGTGATTATACTGCCAACGCATGTAACCCTCTCCTCTCTTGATGTCCTTAGTTCCACTTGGTATTCCTCGTGGTCTTGATATAGGTATATGAACTAGAAAGAAGGATTTTGCCTGTCCAAGCGAAAAAATAAAAGAAAGACCTAGTACTTTTTTGTTAGGGGGATGAAATATTATGCGAAGTCGTTTAAAAGAAATTTTAGATAGCAAAGGTTTCAAGTATAGCTTCATTGCAAAAAAAGCATCAATTTCAAATTCAACTATGACAAACTTAATTAAAGGAGCTACGCCTACATTACCTGTTGCATATCGTATTTCCAAAGTGCTCGAATTACATATAGAGGACATTTGGTTTGAAGAGGATTAAAAAAATATGCACGTACAGTGATAAGAAATAAAACTTCTAAAATGTTACATTAATTGGTATGATTTACTTAATTCAAGGGGGCGTTTTTATGGAATTGCGAACAACTGCGGATGGTAATTCTTATATTATTGAAGTCGAGAAAAAGAAGGCTTCAAAAAAGGGGATTGTAGCAAGAACATTATCATTTTTAACAGGATCATTCTTTTTAGTTATAGGAATTATCTTATGTTTAACCATAATTGGAGCAATTGCTGGGATACCATTAATTATCTTTGGGTTACCTTTCATTGTTGGTTCTTTGGGTTTTCAACGTGTAGATTGTCCCAACTGCAATAGAAAACAGACAGTAAAAAAAGGGATTGGAAATTTTAAATGTCATAGCTGTAATAAAAACACTCTAATAGAGTGGAAATAATAAGGGGAAAACTAATATGAAGGTAATTCGTTCTATTTTTAACGTATTTCGTATAATCAGTAAAATCATTACTCCAATATTAAAAGCATTATCAAAAAGTAAATTTTAATTACATAGAAATAAAAAAAGAGCCATCAAAACTGACGGCTCTTTTTGTTTACAAAATTATTCTTTTGTATAGTAATACTTTAATCCTTTAGCATCCAACCACGCTGTTGCTTTATCTAGCTCGCTACCTTGACGATAATCCGACTCGAAATAAACAAGCCCCT